>DASQLS010000019.1:0-12902 GCA_035629915.1 Candidatus Limnocylindrales bacterium
CGCGCCGTTCCGCGATCGCCTGCGCTTCGGATCGCGCTGGTACCGCATGGCCTCGGCGAGCAGCCTGAGCCGTGCCGACTGGATCGCCGCCAGCTACGCCGACGGCGATCCGATGCGCTTCGCGCGGACGCCGATCTCGGATTGGGCGCCGTATCGGTCGCAGGTTGCCCAAGCTGCCGTGCGCGAGCACCGCGACCCGGTCCGTCAGGCGATGGCATACGAGCGAGTGACGCACCTGCCGGCGATCGTGGCCACGGGCGACCGACTCACAATGGGCGCCGCCATCGAGGCACGCCTGCCATTTACCGACCCGGCTCTGCTCGAATTCGCAGGTCTCGTCAAAACGGATGATCTGTTCAGTGGCCCGCACGGCAAGCAGCCGTTGCGCGAAGCGATGGTGGGCAGGCTGCCACCCGAGGTCCTTAATCGGCGCAAGCGCGGCTGGACCTCACCCTATTCGACCTACCTGCGTGAGCGACCCGAGCTGCGCAGCTGGATATCGCGTGTTCCCGAACACCCAACAGTCGCCGCTTCGCATCTGGGCCGCGACGGAGCGCGAAAGGTCGTCGACGAGTTCCTGTCTGGAGACAATCGCCGCTCGCGTGATGCCTGGATGCTCGGCCGCATCGTCCTGTGGCACCAGGTGTGCGTCGAGCGCGATCGCGAGCCGTTCGCCGAGCGCTGATGATCGGAACACGCCGAGGCCGAACAGAGCTGCGGCGGCGGGCCGGCGAACGACTCTGGCCGGTGATGGCCTACGTGGCGCGCAGCTACCGAGTGACGCTCGGCCGGCGTCCGCGCATCGTCGCCGTGGTCGGCTCGGTCGGCAAGACGACCACCATGCGCTCCCTGTCGGCGGTCCTCGGGCGGCCGGTTTCGCGGCCGGCATTGCTGAACATGAACAGCCACGCGGCAATTGGCCGGGCGCTGCTCGGCGTTCGGCCGTGGCAGACGCGGGCTGTGCTCGAAGTCGGGATCAACGCGCCCGGCCAGATGCGAAGGCAGGCAGCGACGGTCAGGCCGAACGTCGTGGTGGTGACCGCGATCGCCCGTGACCACTGGGAATCCTTCCACTCGCTCGACGCGATCCGCGACGAGAAGGCCGAGATGGTCCGCGCCCTGCCGCCATCGGCGGCCGCCGTGATCAACGCTGACGACCCGAATGTGCGCTGGATGGCCGGCCAGACCCGGGCACGTGTCGTTCTCACGGGCGAGGCCGCCGACGCCGAGGTGCGTGCCACGGACATCGGGTTCGACTGGCCACACGGAATGTCATTCACCGTTCGCATCGGGGAGCGAACGTGGCCGGTCCGCATCCAGCTGATGGGTCGGCACATGGTCTTCCCGGCACTCGCCGCGATTGCCGTCGCGTACGTCGATGGCCTGTCGATCGACGCCGCCGTTGCCGCGGTCGGGACGGTCGAGCCGACGCCCGGCCGGATGCAGACCATGGTTCTGCCGAGCGGCGCGGTCGTGATCAGGGACGAGTTCAAGGGCACCATGGACGCCTGGCTGGCGGCATTGGATGCGCTCGCGGATATCCCGGCCCGCCGGCGTATCGCCGTCTTCGGTGAGATCAGTGAGGTAACCGGCAACCAGGATTATCGCGATATTGGCCAGCGCCTCGGGTTCGTAGATCGCGCGATCTTCGTCAGCACCAGTAAGAACTTCCAGCTCTTTCGGGCCGGTGCCACAGCCGGCGGATTAGATCGTGATCAAATCGCCCACGCGCGCAACTACGTGGACGTCCTGGATCTGCTGCGCGACGAACTTGTTCTGGGAGACGTGGTGCTGATCCGCGGTCGGTGGCAGCAGGCCCTTGGGCGGATCGGCCTCGCGCTAGCAGGCGAAGACGTTCAATGTCGAGCCGATCCCTGCCCCTTCAAACGGATGCTGTGCGACGTCTGCCCTATGCTCAACCAGCCCTTCACCGGCCCGTCAACAGGCGAACGTGCTCCCGATGGCGTTGCCTGAGGCGACACTTTGACTGAATGTCGCCCGCATCGCGGTCGCGGCATCCCATTGGGGGATCAGTTCGTAGAACACGTCTCCGTACGTCGGCGGGTGGTCGCAGGGGTCAGAACCTCCCCAGACAAACAACCTGTCGCCAGCCCAGGACATCGTGCTGAACTCCATGTCCATGGCATCTCGAGCAGCGCGACGCACGTCCAGGTTCATCCATTCGCCGGCGTCGAGGTCGAGCGCCAGCTCGTCGTAGAAGGACATCACATGCGTGTCGGCCAATACAGGTATTCGCGCGCTCCGTGGTGGTGCCGGCAACTCGACCGTGGAGCGGGTTGAAGGATCCCACGCGACGGGCCGTACCAGAAAGTCGTTGTTGAGCGACGGGTCACTGAGCGCATCAATGCGAAGTCCGATGAGCAACTCACCCGTCCAGATCATGGGTTCGTGACCGTCGAAGGACTCTGGAATCCATTCTGCTCCGTCGACGGGCAGGCTGAACAGGCCATCCCCGGTAGACAGAAGCATTTCCGAACCTGTCCAGAGCAGCGACTCAGCATTGGCCACGACGCCCTCGACCATGGGAAGGTCTCGCCACGAATCTGCAGCCGGATCGTAGGCGGCAACACCTATGGCGCCGCCTTCGTCGTCGGAGAAGGCTGCGATCCACCACTCGGAACCCGTCCACGTCGCTGCACCGATGGATCTCCCTTTCAAGGGACCGGCGGGCAGCGTTCTCCAGGAGCCCTTGGCAGGGGAATACGCCGCGAGGCCGGGCACGTCCTCCTCGACTGGTTCGTCCTCGCCGCCGCTCTCGCGCAGGACGAATAGGTCGGATCCCGTCCAGGACGCCAGCGCCTCTCCCTGACCGTTGATCGGCGCCGCCGGAATGGAAGTCCAGGTTCCATCGGCAGGTGAGTACATTGCGCCGTCGTTCGCTGGGGCGGAGTCGCCCTTGTCGTCACGGATCCACCCTCCCCACACGAGGAGCTCCGATCCAGTCCAAACAGTTGCGGCTTCGTCGCGCCTGGTCACTGGCTGGATATGCTCGCGGACCGTGACGTTCACGAGACGTGTCGGGTTCGGCCCAAAGGTCGCATAGGCCTCTGGGCTCGACGAGACGCTTGGAGACAACGCGGGCGTTCGGACCGGCGACGCAGTCGGATTGGGTAAGGCGGTGGGATCCGGTGAGTAGGTGGGCGTCGGTGTTGGTTCAATTGGTGACGATGGATCAGGGGTCGCAGCGGCGTTGAGGGTCGACGACGGAGTCGCTTGTGCTGCCGGACTGCAGCCAGTGACCAGGATCACAATCAGCGCACAGCGAGCAAGCATTTCTTCCGGTCAGACCTCCTCCGACTAGATCAAGACGAGTTATCGGTCCTCTGCGTGTCGGCCGATGGTGGTGGCGCACATCGGGCACTTGAGTGACTGCTTGGCGTTCTGCTCTGCTCGCTCGGCCGTCGCTAGCAGGCCAGTAGGTTGAGAGGCGCGTCAGTCCTTGGCTCTTCGGACGATTGCCGTGCGAAATGTGACTGTTGCTCGACCTGCCTTACACCGGCCCGACGCGCCAGATGATTGTCTGAGCCGCCGGCTGTGACGTCCAGGTCAGGCACGAGCTCATACCCGTTCTCGTAGAACTCGCTGTACCCGGGGCAAGCCCACCACCCGCCCCAGATCAACACTCGGTCGCCGGTCCATACCGTCGCGGCGCTCGCACGCCTGCGTGTCACGTCTTCAGGTGTATCGAGCATGGCCCACGCAAGGGATTCAGCGTCGAATGCCAGGCGCTCGCGTAGGAACATGAGGTGACTCCCGGCGGCGATCGCGTCCCACACGTCCGTGGGTGGCCGAGGTAGGTCGACCTCCGCTCCTGTCGATGGATCCCAGGCCCGCAGGTACCGCGTCACGCCTGAGCCAGTCCACGTTTCCTCGTCAGTGAATCCAAAGACAAGCCCTTCGGCTACATGTAGGGGGCCATGCAGCTGCACGGAATGCTGGCTCCAATGAGTGGCGTCTGGCGCGATCCTGTACAACTCGGCTCCAGTCGTAAGGACCACTTCGGAACCCGTCCACGCCATCCACACCCCGCCCTCGCCCGTGCCTGGCACCTCGGGGAGACTTCGCCAAGTGTCTAGAAGGGGGTCGTAGGCCGCGACCGAGATCTGGCCTTCGCGCGTCCTCTGGCTGATCCACCACTCGGTGTCGGTCGTGGCGGTCGACATCTCGCCGCCCCATTCCAAGGGACTCTGGGCGACGGTTCTCCACTCATTGGCTGAGGGGTCGTAGGCAGCCGCATCCTGGTATTGCGGTGGGGGCTCCGCTCCGCCCCAGATGATCATCTCTGAGTTGAGCCAGGTCGAAGAGGCACAACACCGAGCGGACAGCGGTCCACGGCTGATCTCACGCCACGAGTCGTCAATGGGATCGTAGGCGAGGCCGTTGGCGCGCAGGTTCTCCAATCCGTCGCGCACCCACTCCCAGCCACCCCAAACGATCAATTCGGAACCCGTCCAAACTGCCGAAGAGTCGACGCGGTTGCGGAATGGCGCGTGGAATGACCGAAATGCCATTTCGATCGTCTCGTCGGAGGGCGTGGCGGACGGCAGCTGCGGTGCGGTGGGAGTCGGGGAATCGGTAGGAATGGCCGAAGGAGCCGGAGTTTCCGCTGTTGGTGAGGGGCTGGATTCAGCAGGCGAAGCGGTCGGTGTCTGCGTGGGCGAGGTCCCGGGCGTTGGAGTCGCCTGCGTGATCGGTCCGCAACCGGCGAGGATTAGGAGCGTAACTGCCAAACATCGCTGGAGCATGTTTCCTCGTCAGTGTCCGCCTTCGAGAAAAGGACGAACAAGCAAGGCGGTAGGTGGCGCGAGCGTTTGGCCGGGGCCTGGCTCCGGCCGCCGAATCAACTCAGTCGAAGTCCCAGATGCCTCGCCCGGCGGAGAACTGATGTACGAAGCCGCAGCGTTGGCAGACCATCAGGACAAGCTTGTGGCTGGTGAAGCCCCAGCGTGAATCCATGCGGCCCTGCTGCTGATCGAAAGTCGTGTTGGCGCACACCAGGCACTTGAGTGACTGCTTGGCGTTCTGCTCTGCTTGCTCCCAGGTCATGCCAACCTCACGCTGCGACTCGCCGTCGCGCGCAGGTTAGCCCTTGGGTTCGACCTCGATGGTGACCTCGGGCGTCAGGCCCGCAAAGACCTTGATCGCCACCTTGTAGGTACCGAGCATCTTGAGCGGCTCCTCGAGGTCAACCTTGTGGCGGTCAACAACGATGCCCCGCCGGCCGAGCGCGTCGGCAATGTCCTTGGCGGTGATCGAGCCGAACAGCTTGCCGCCCTCACCGACCTTGACGCCCATCGTCAACGTGGTCGAGCTGATGCGCTGGGCCGCGATCTCGGCATCTTCGCGCTCACGCTTGCGCTTGTCTTCCCGGCTGGCGATGTCGTGCTGCCAGGCGCGATATGCACCGCCCGTGGCCGGCACTGCCAGCTTGCGCGCAAGCAGGAAGTTGCGGGCGTATCCCTCGGCAACCTCTTTGAGCTCGCCGCTCTTGCCGAGCTTCTCGACATCCGAGGTGAGAATGACCTTCACGCGGGGGTTTCCTCCGACTTTCTGTTTGTGACCATGCCGCCAACGGCCTCGCGCGCGCGCCGGTCGATTCCCCACTCACCGATCATCCGACCGACACGATCGATGGCGTACGGGAAGCGCAGCGCCAGCGTCCTGATCGGCCGCGGCACGAATCGCCGAATGTTGTCCAGGTCGGCATACAGCTCGGACGGCGGAATGCCGAGCTGCAGTAGCTTTTCATTGACCAGCCCCTCTGGCAGGCCCTCGAGGAAGACATCGACGGCGAGGACCATGACAACCATGTCGTCCATCGCGCCGATATACGGGATCCGGTCCGGGACGATGTCGATCGGACTCAGGATGTAGGCGCCGGCCAAGCCGAGCAGGGCCTTCCTGGCCGTCGGAACACGTGGATCCGACGCAAGCGCCCACAACAGCCGCGCGTACATCGGTGCGCGGCCGGCAAGCGGCAAGAATGGAAGGAGGTTGAGGACGCGAAGGTACGCGCGGCCGCCTCGTTTGGATCGGGCCATGAGTCTGCGGAGTATACCGAGCGTGCCGTTCGGCCCTTCAACGACCTCTATCACGGTCTCGGCTACCGTTGCCTCGACGAAAGTCAGGGACGGCACGGCCGGCCGCCGCTGCTATCCTCGCGCCGCTGCCGGGGGGTCGCCAAGAGCTTCGTGCGGAGCCGCCCGGGACCAGGGAGGTTGCAGTCGATGTCAGGTGTCCGCCGTGCACTGATGGCACTGGTGATCGGAGTGTTGGGCGCAGGCGTCGCCCTGCCTGCTGCCATGCCGGCATTAGTCGTCAGGGCATCGCACACCGCTGGCCCCAGCTCGGTGACCATCGCGGGATCGCTCCAGGACGAGCTCGGCTGCACAGGCGATTGGCAGCCCGATTGCGCCACCACGCACCTGACCTACGATTCCAACGACCAGGTTTGGCAAGGTGCTTTCACTGTTCCCGCAGGCACCTGGGAGTACAAGGCGGCGCTCAACAACTCGTGGGACGAGAACTACGGCGCCAACGCCACTTTCAACGGCGGCAATCTCTCGTTCACCGTCGCATCCCCGACGGTGGTCAAGTTCTATTACGACCACGCCACTCACTGGGTCGCGGACAAGGTCGGCGCGCGCATCGTGATCGCGCCAGGCGACTTCCAGTCAGAGCTTGGTTGCTCTGGCGATTGGGATCCGGGATGCCTGCGTTCGTGGCTCCAGGACCCCGACGGCAACGGCACGTACACCTTCAGCACGACAGCCCTCGACGCCGGCAGCTACGAGACCAAGGCGGTCATCAACGAAGAATGGACCGAGAACTACGGCAACCCGAACGGCAACACTCCGGGCGGCGCGAACATTCCCTTCAGCGTGCCAAGCGACGGCACCGCCGTCACCTTCAGCTTCGTGTCGGGCACCAATACGCTCAGCGTGCAGATTGGCTCCTCGGCCGGCCACGATAACGACATTTGGTGGGACGACCTGGGCCACGACAGTCGCGATGCGCTCTACAGGGCGCCCACGGGCGCTGTTCCGACCGGGACACCGGTGACGCTGCGCCTGCGGGCGGCGAGTGGCGACTTGACCGCGGCCCGCATCCGACTCTGGAACGACCGGACCAACGCCCAATCGATCGTCAACATGTCTGCGGCCGCTGACGACGGCACCCACGAGTGGTGGGAGGCGACTGTCCCACCGAGCAATGAGCCGACGATCTACTGGTATCGCTTCATCGCTGTCGACGGCAGCGCGACGGCCTACTACGAGGACGACGCGGCGCGCACGGGGGGATGGGGCGAGCCCTTCGCATCGAGCCCGGATTACGGATGGCAGCTGACCGTGCATGACCCCGCATTCAGCACGCCCGATTGGGTCAAGAACGCGGTCATCTATCAGATCTTCCCCGACCGATTCCGAGATGGCGACCCGACCAACAACACTCCTGCCGGCGAGTTCTTCTACGAAGAGGCAACGACCATCGTCCGCTCTGGTACGACCAACTGGAATCAGCCGATCTGCGATCCACGTGAAGCCGGCGGCTCGTGCCCCGGCGTGTACAGCCAGAACTTCTACGGCGGCGACCTGGCGGGTATCCAGAACAAGCTCGACTACCTCGAGGACCTGGGCGTTACCGCGATTTATCTGAATCCGATCTTCGACTCGCCCTCCAACCATAAGTACGACACGACCGACTTCAGTACGATCGATCCCGCATTCGGCAACACCACCCTGCTCAGCTCGCTGGTCGCCGACATGAGCGGGCGCGGAATGCACCTCATCCTCGACGGCGTCTTCAACCACACCTCATCCGACTCGATCTACTTCGACCGCTACGGCCGCTATGCGTCCCTTGGCGCCTGCGAGGACGAGGCCAGTGCCTATCGCGACTGGTACCACTTCACGGACGTCGCCCCGGGCACCGGCGAGTGCGTCAGCAGCACCGGCGTCGCCGACGGAGCAACGTACGAGTCGTGGTTCGGCTTCGACAGTCTGCCCAAGCTCAATTCGGCCAACCAGGAAGTTCGCGATCTGTTCTACGCCGGCGCAGTCAACCCGATCGGTCCCTACTGGCTGACATGGGCAGACGGCTGGCGGCTGGACGTCGGCGGCGACGTCGACCCGGGCGTCACCAACAATCCTTCCAACGACTTCTGGGAGGGCTTCCGAGACGCCGTCCGATCGGCCGATTCCGACGCTTACATCGTCGGCGAGGAGTGGGGCAACGCGACGCCCTGGACGCTCGGCCCCGAGTGGGACGCGACGATGAACTACCAGCTCAGCTCGGCCCTGCTGTCGCTCTATCGCGACGAGACGTTCGTCGACAACGACCACAACAGTGCCTCGTCTGCGGGCGTCCTCGCGCCGATCACCCCAGAGCAATTCGCCGAGCGCGTCCTCAACCTGCAGGAGCGCTACCCCGCCGAGGCGTTCGCTGCCTTGATGAACCTGCTCGGCAGCCACGATACGAACCGCCCGCTATTCATGCTCGATCACAACGCCGACCAGAACAACGGCGCGCTGTACGAGAACCCTGCGTACGACTGGTCGGATGCGATCGACCGACTAAAGGGTGTTGTTGTCCTGCAGGCCACCCTGCCCGGCGCACCGACGATCTACTACGGCGATGAGGTTGGCCTGGTTGGACCTTCAACCTACGACGGCTCGACCTGGCAGGACGACCCCTACAACCGCATCCCCTATCCGTGGCTGGACGAGACGGGCACGCCGTTCTACTCGCACCTCCAGACAGAGGGCGGCCAGGCTGACCTGCTCGACCACTACACGACCGTTTTCGGGGCCCGAAACGGGCACGAGGCGTTGCGTACCGGTGACCTGCGCTTCCTGTTGACCGACAACGCGGCCCAAACCCTCGCCTACGGCCGGAAGTCGGCTGACGGCACGGACGCCGCTGTCGTCGTCGTCAACCGTTCGGACAGCGCCGCAAGCGTCGAAGTGGACGCTCTCGGCTACCTCCCGGCTGGCGGTCAGTTCATCGACGTCCTCAACGCGAACGCGCCTTACGCGGTGACACCCGGCGGAGCCATCACCCTGAACGTGCCGGCCAACGGCGAGTCGCTGCTCGTGTCATCGTCCGCCCTCGCCGCCGGACCTCAGGCCGTTATGGACCTGGACGCAACCAGCGCGGGGAGTGGCGCCATAGAGCTCTCCTGGACCTCGATCGGCGGGTCCACCGTCGAGGTGTACCGATCGCTCCTGTCGGGGGGTGGGTACGAGCTCGTGACCACGCTTACGGCCGGCGCCTCGGGCCTGACCGAAACCTATTCCGACTCCGGGCTCACCACCGGCACGACCTACCACTACGTCGTCGTCACGCGCGACGCAAACGGCCTGGTAAGCGAGAACTCGAACGAGGCCAGCGCAACTCCCGGCTTCGACCTGTCCAACGCGGGCACGAGCTGGTTCAACCTGCAGTGGCCACCTTCGATCACCCACACGATCAGCACGACCGACCGGACGGACGATATCTATGCCCAGATCTGGATCGATGGGGTGACCAGCGCGTCGGCCGCGGCGATCGACGGCATCCGCGCGCAGGTCGGCTTCGGACCCGATGGGACACAGCCCGACACGGCGTGGTCGTGGACGGAGATGGCCTTCGCCAGCAACCAGGGCAACAACGACGAGTACGTATCCAGCCTGCTGCCCGACGAGCTCGGCAACTTTGACTACGCGGTGCGCTGGAGCGGCGATGGCGGCCTCACTTGGTTCCTTGCCGACCTCAACGGCCCGCAGCGCGACGGCACGCTCGAAAACCCGGGCGCTCTGACCGTAAATGCGGCTCCAGACGCGACACCACCATCGACGCCGACGCTTTCGCTCGATGGCTTGGACGGGTCCTCGATCGACCTATCCTGGACGGCCTCGACCGACGAGTCCGGCCTGGCCGGCTACGAGCTGTTCCGCGACGGAATCGAGATTGCTTCGCTCGACGCGTCGACCACTACATACTCGGATGAGTCGGTGACGACGGGCGAGACCTATGCCTACACGGTCGTGGCCTTCGACACGAGCTTCAACCGCTCTGCGCCATCGAACGAGGTCGAAGCCACGGCCCAGAACCGCTCGGTGGAGGTCACGTTCACGGTCGCCGTTCCGGAATTCACGCCGGATGACGCGACCGTCTATGTGACCGGCAGTATCGACGAGCTCGGCCCGTGGAATCCGTCGGCCAACCCGATGACCGACAACGGCGACGGGACCTGGTCGCGCACGTTCACCATCCCCGACGGCACCAGCCTCGAGTGGAAGTACACCCGTGGCTCGTGGGAGACGGTCGAGAACTGGGGATCGATCACCGGCGTGGTCAACCGCGGCCCGGTGCTCATCGACTACGGCACGGATGGCACGCAGACGATCGACAACACCGGCACCACCGGCGCCGAGTCGGAATGGGCCGTCCAGAACTGGCGCGATCCGCTGGTCACCTTCCACACACCTGCCGACGGCGCAACAGGAGTGGATGCATCATCGGCCGTCGTCCTTGTCTGGAGCAGGGCGATGAACACGGCCTCGGCCGCCATCACCGTCACCGGACCAGGCGGCGCGGTGGCGGGAACGCTCTCCTTCTCAACCACTGCCGTCGCCAACGACACTTGGACGTTTACTCCTGATTCGGCGCTGGCGGCGGGTGAGCACAACGCGTCCGTGTCGAATCAGCAGGACGTAGAGGGCAACGTCCAGCAGGTCGCGACGCAGTTCTCGTTCACCGTCGCCGGCGACGAGGGCGATCTCCTGGCGCCGATAGTTGATGACGTGGCCGTCGTTCTGCTCGAGGGCGGCCAGGTGAACACGGCGCCCGTGCTATTGAGCTGGTCTGCCGCAGACGACGTGTCGGCTGATGCCAGCCTCGTCCACCAGGTTCAGTTCCGGCGGTTGGTCGATGGAAGCTGGGGGCCGTGGAAGGACGGTGGATCAGTGAGCGGTGTCGAGGAGTCGGCGCGCATCCTGCCCACGTGGCGCGAGTTCCAGTATCGCGTCCGGTCGCGCGACGAGGCGATGAACTGGAGCGACTGGGCCGAGAGCAACACGATCCTCAGCCTGCGCCGCCAGGAGCGCCACTTCACGCGCAGCGCGGGCTGGACGGTTGTGTCCATGTCCGGCGCAATGAAGGGTCGCGTCGCCCTGAGCTCGACGCCGGGGGCGACCGCGCAACTCGCGTTTACCGGTAACGGAGTCGCCGCTGTAATGCCGGTCTCGGCCGGTCAGGGCATTGTCGAGATCTGCGTCGATGCCAGCACGCCCAGCGCGACGTGTAAGACGGTGAACCTGGCCACATTCACACCGTCTGGCAAGCGACGCCTGGTTGCCGCATTCACCCAGCTGTCGAGCGGCTCGCATGTGCTGCGCGTGACGGTGGTGAGTGGCACTGTCAGGCTGGACGGAGCGCTCTTCAGCAAATGAAGCCGGCCGTCCGCCGGGCGGTTTGCGCTTGACAATCGAACAGGCGTTCGGTTATGGTCACGACCGGAAGGAGGTGTCGGTGACCAAGCATGACGCCGCCAGGAAGCAGCGAATCATCGAGTTCATCGCCGCCACTACGCGCGAGCGCGGCTATCCGCCGTCCGTGCGTGAGATCGCCCAGGCGGTCGGGCTTGCCTCGACGTCTGCGGTCCACCATCACCTTCAGGCACTCGAGCGCGAGGGCTATCTGGAGCGCGGCGCGACTCACTCGCGCGCCATCCGGCTGACGCCGCACGCAGCCCTCCGAGCCGGCCAGGCTGGCGCCTACTCATCGCAGGTAACCAATATCGAGAGCCACGCCCTGCCGGTAATCGGCGAGATCGCCGCGGGCGGTCCGATCGAGGCCTATCAGGACGCGAGCGAGACCTTGACCGTGCCGGACGCGGTCGCTCCCACCGGTGACGCATACGTGCTCCGTGTGCGCGGTGACTCGATGGTTGACGCTCACATCACGGATGGGGACTACGTCGTCATCCGTCCACAGGAGACGGCACGAGACGGGGACATAGTCGTCGCCCAGGTGGAGGAGAACGCGGTCACCCTGAAGCGGTTCTTCAAGGAGAAGAACCGGATTCGGCTGCAGCCTGCCAATGAGCAGTACGCGCCGCAGTTCTACGACTCGGTGCGCATCCAGGGCAAGCTGATCGGGGTCATCCGCAGGGTCGACTAATCCGGCCGCCTGGATTCACGCCCACCGATCCCAACCTGTCCACACAATCCACAGCCGCCGGGAAAACAGGGGACGCAACTCGTTCGCAAGTCCGTTGCCAGTCCGCCCCGGTGAGCCGAGCATTCGTCGCCACACGCACTAACGCACCTGTTGGAGTAGTCCCGCGTCGTGTCGATAGACCGCCTTCCGCCGCAATCGATCGAGGCCGAACAGTCGATCCTCGGAGCACTCCTGATCGACCGCGATGCGGTCATCGAGGTGGCCGACTTCCTGCGCCCGGTTGATTTCTACCGCCAGGCCCATTCGACGATCTACGACGCGATCCTCGAGCTGTACGACCGGCGCGAGCCGGTCGACATCGTCACGGTCTCTGAGGCGCTCGAGCGCCGCGAAGCACTCGAGCAGGTCGGTGGCTCGGCTTATCTGACGAGCCTCATCAATCTCACGCCGACTGCTGTGAACGCCGTTCATTACGCTCGCATCGTCGAGCGCAAGGGTGTGCTGCGCAACCTGATCGGCGCGGCCGGCAAGATCGCCGCCATCGGCTTCGACGACTCGGCCGACGTGAGCGAGGCCATCGACCGCGCCGAGTCGGAGCTGTTCGCGGTCAGCGAGCGACGTGTGGAGAGCGGTTTCGCGCCACTCAAGACGTTGCTCCACTCGGCCTACGACCGGCTCGACTACCTCCACCAGCACAAGGGCGAGATCAGCGGCATCCG
>DASQLS010000020.1:0-4616 GCA_035629915.1 Candidatus Limnocylindrales bacterium
CGTACGACCACCGAACTCGGTGTTAAGTGTTGTGACTGGCATCAGTCCTCCAATGGCGGAGGACGGGTATTGCTAGCGGCGCAGTCCCAGGCGGCCGATTACGGCGCGATAGCGAGCGTTGTCCTTGCGCATCAGGTACGCAAGCAGTCGCCGTCGCTGCCCGACAAGCTTGAGCAAGCCGCGGCGCGAGTGATTGTCCTTGGGGAAGGTACGTAGATGCTCCGTCAGTCCCTTGATCCGCTCGGTGAGGAGCGCGATCTGTACTTCCGGTGAGCCTGTGTCTGATTCTGATCGGGCGTAATCCGCCACGATCCCTTCCTTGGTTTCCCGCGCCAGGGGCACCCGTTCCTCCAACGTTTCCTATATTTCGTGCGGGGAAAGACTAACAGGCGTTCGGTTTCACCGCTCAACGCCTTCCGGTGGTTAGGTCTGAGGCGCCTCGAGAAGCTGGATGTCGAGGTTGTCACCGAGGTCTAGCGACTCCACCAATCGGTACGGCTCGAGCTCCTGCCACAGCCAGTCCGGCGCCTCAGTGCCGTGCCCCAGAACGAGCCAGATCCGGTCATGGCCGGCCACCGGCAGGCGTTGGCCGGGCGACGACAGGAACGGCGTCGACCATGGATGTGACGGGTAGATGGGATCGGCCACCTGGGCGTAATACGCGAAGGGCAACCTGATCCACGGGCTGGCAAAGACGATCCCATCGCCGGGCTGGACCCTGGCCGACACGAAAGCGGCACCGGTGCGCCAGTCGGTCTTGTAGCCGGTTTCGTACCAATTGAAGACGCCGATCAGCGATAGGGCGACGACAACGGCCAGCATCGCCGTCCTGGCGCGCCCGACGATGAGCGCGGCAGCCGGTAGGACTCCGAGCACGTAGCGCGCTTGCATCAGGGGTTGGAAGATCAGCGAGATCAGCACGGTCCCCACGATCGGCACAGCCAGCCACAGCGCCGGCAGGTCTTTGCGCATGAACCCCGCAAGCAGTACTGCCATCGCGCCGGCGAGCAACGGGCCGCCGGTAAGCAAGATGAGATGTTCGCTCAGCGAGAGTGCCGTGAGCGGCGGGACCCAGTCGAACCTTCCCCGTTGGGCGAACACGAATGGGATCACCGGCAGCCAGGCGAGGCCGACTGGAACATAGAGGGCGAGGATCCTGGGCCGAAGCGGCCTGTCCACGAGGAACAACGTCGCCAGACCGTGGGCGACGATCACCAACGAGCCCAGAAGGTGGACGTAGATCATCAAGCCAGCGAGGACGACGTAGATCACGGCCTCTCTCCGGCCGGGACGCTCGGTCAGGCGCAGATAAGCGAGCGTTGTCAGCGCGCTCCACGCAACGAACAGGGTGTAATGCCGCGCGTCCTGCTCGTACTGGACGAACTGAGGGGCAACGGCGAGCAGCAGCGCCGCGGGAAAGGCGACCGCATAACGCTTCCCGACTGCATACGTGGCGAGCACCGCGATGACGCCAAACACGACCGACAGCAAGCGCAGGTGCACTTCCCCATCGCCCACCATCAGCCATGGCCGGAGGATGAACAGATATACGGTGCGCTCGAGATTGCCTGGCAGGGTCTCGAGGAAGAGCGAGGTCGGGAACTGGGCTATCGCGTATTCGTAAGCCTCATCGACACTCAGGCTCTTGTCGCCGATCCGGTACAGGCCGAGCACCGCCGCGATCGACGCGGCAACCAGCGGCGGCAGCCACTTTCGACGTTCGGCGATCGCGCCGAGGTCGACGTGCGGCACATGGCGCTGAAGGACGGTGCCGGCCGTCATCGTCAGTCCGTCAGCCGGCGCGAAGCACAGTGCGGGCGCGGGCCGCGTCGCGATCCATCTGGCGCACCAGGGCGTCGGCCGAGCTGAATTGGCGCTCGCCACGCAGGCGGCGCACGAATTCGACCCTCAGGCGTTCGCCGTAGAGGTCCTCATCCCTGTCAAAAAGGTGCACCTCGAGGATTCGTGCGCCGCCGCCGAAGGTGGGCCGCACGCCGAGTGACGCGACACCATCTGCGCGCCGCTCGGGACGCAGCGGATCGTCGCCGCGCCACCGGGCGCGGACGGCATAGATGCCATTCGGTGGCAGTGCCACTTCCTCGTCAAACGAGAGGTTTGCCGTTGGGTAGCCGAGCTCGCGTCCGCGCCGATCACCGGCCACGACGGTGCCGACCACTGCGTAGCGACGGCCAAGCAGTCGAGCCGCATTCGAAAGGCGGCCGCTCTCGACCAGCTTGCGGATGCGCGTGCTCGAGAGGGAGTTGCCGTCGCTCGCGAGGCGCGGTACCTCGATCGTCTTGAAGCCGAGCGACTTCGACAGCCGCCGTATCTCCGGCAACCCCCCGGCGCGATCACGACCGAATGCCGACTCTGCGGTCATGACCAGCCCGGCAAGAGTGCGCCCCGCGCACAGTCGGCCGAGGAACTCGTCGGGCGGCTGCGCGGCGAACTCCGCGTCGAACTTCTGCACCACGATCGTACCGACGCCGAGCTCCGCCAGGCGGGCGAACCGTTCGTGCGGGTCGCATAGCAGCGGCGGGGCACTCCCGCGCAGGGCGCGAGCCGGATGTGGGTCGAAGGTAAGGACGACCGGTTCGACGGCGTCCTCGCGGGCGGCGCGGACAAGGGTGTCGATGACTCGCTGATGGCCGCGGTGGACGCCATCGAAGACGCCGATTGCGAGCACGAAGCGGAGGCCTTTCGGCAGCTCATCGACCGATTCGACGCGTCTCACTCCGAATGCGCCGCGAGGAACACTTTCTCGGGGCTTACAACGCCGCTTCCCAACCGAGCCATCGCGACCAGGCGGCCGCTCTCGTCTCGCACGCGCACGAGACCATCCCCGAGGCCGACGGTCGACGGCCGGATCTGCTGGCCCCGAGCCAGGAAGCCAAGCTCGGTCGTCGTCAGGGTCAGCTCAGGGAATGCTTCGAGGCCGGCGTCTGGCGCCAGCAGCAGCTCCTCGGCTCGCCCCGCGCCAAGCTCTTCGCGCACCCGGGCGAGTGGGTGCGCCTGGTCGATTCGAAATGGACCGCTTGCCGTTCGTGTCAGCGCGCCAAGATAGGCGCCACAGCCCAGCTGCTCCCCGAGGTCGCGCGCCAGCGAACGGACATAGGTCCCGGCCGAGCAGCGCATCTCGAGCGTCGCCACCGGGCGCTCCGGGTCGTCGTCGTTCCACTCGGTCAGCTCGAGCCGATGAATCGTCACTCGGCGCGCGCGGAGCTCGGGCTTCTCGCCGTGGCGAGCCAGCTCATAAGCCTTGCGGCCCGCTACACGTACCGCCGAATAGTCAGGTGGCACCTGCTCGATTTCACCGCGCATGCCGACGAGCGCGTCCTCGACCTGCGCTCGTGTGGGTGCCGACCGGTCAGTCGGCGTCAGCTCGCCATCGAGATCGTCGGTCGTCGATCGGGCGCCGAAGCAGATGAGAGCGCGGTATTCCTTCTCGTCGGTCAGGTGGTACTCGACCAGCCGCGTGGCAAAGCCCATGAACACGGGCAGGACTCCGGCAGCGAAGGGATCGAGTGTGCCGCCGTGACCTACACGCTTGACGCCCGTCAGCCGCCGAACGAGCCCGACGATGTCGTGCGAAGTCGGTCCGGGCTCCTTGGCAACGACCAGCACGCCGTCGAGGCGCACCATCTCGCGGCCACGAGCCGGCTTGGCGCCGTCCCGACCCGGCTCAATGCCGTCGGTCGGCGTGGGGTCAGTCGCCACTCTCGGACAGCATGCGCCGAGCGACCTCGAGCACCGCGTGGCGCGCTTGCTCGGGCGGCATGTCGATCGTCGCGCCCGCGGCGCGAGCGTGCCCGCCACCACCGAAAGCGCCGGTCAGCACGGTCGAGTCGGGCCCGTCCTCGCGGGTACGAACGCTGATCTTGGTGCGCTCGCCGGTCTGGCGGAAGAGGATCATCAGCTCGGCCGAGTCCGACTGGCTGAGCAGGTCGCTCAGTCCCTCGGCGTCTGCCGGGCCGGCGCCGGTGACGGCGTAATCGGCGTCGTCGAGACTGGCCCACACCAGCCGTCCGTCGAGCTCCGAGTCGAGCGTGCCCAGGACGCGACCGAACAGCTTGAGCTGCCGATTGGGCTTGGTGCGGTAGATGAGCCGCGCTGTCTCGCTGAGCGGCGCTCCAGCGGCGATCAGCTCGGCGGCGACACGCAGCGTGCGCGGAGTCACGTTGGGATGCTGGAAGTTGGCCGTGTCGATCACCACGCCGGCCATCAGGTTGGCCGCGATCGCGCCGCCAAGCGCATCGAGCGGGACGCCGAGCGCGGGCATCAACAGAGTGTTCATCTCGCACGTCGCCGCAGCGGTGGCATCGATCCAATCGACGACGCCGAAGCCAGTATTCGAGATGTGGTGGTCGATGTTGACGATCGGCACGCGGCCGAAGAGCTCCGCGTTTCGCCCGAGCACGCCGCCAATGCGCGCCAGGTCGCCGCAATCGCCGACGACGATCAGGTCGTAGTCGCGGCCCGGTTCCGGATCCTGGCGGAAACGCTCGATGCGCGGCATGAACGAGTACATCGGCGGGACCTGGTCGGTGCACACCGGCGTTGCCCTGCCGCTCAGCTCCTCCACGGCAAGGGCGAGCGAGAGCGCAGACCCCAAGGCA
>DASQLS010000021.1:0-3368 GCA_035629915.1 Candidatus Limnocylindrales bacterium
ACGCCGGAGGGCAAGCAGCTCAGCAACGCCACCGCCAAGGTTCTCGCCAATGGTCCGCAGGACGGCCGCGACAGCGTGCTGACCTTCAGCCTCGACATGTGGAACCTGAGCTTTCCCGCGCCTGGCGACTACTCGATCCGCATCCTCGTCGACGGCTCGGAGCGCAAGCGGCTGCCGCTCGTCGTAGAGCAGCGCGAGCCCGCCCAGGGTCAGTCACAGGGTCAGCGGAAGGCGCCCAGCGAGCCGCCCTTCCCACCGCCGACGGGCCAGGCGTAGCCGATGCTTCCCTTTTTCGACCTCGAACAGACCCTGCTCAGTGGCGGCGCGATGCTCGCTTTGTTCGCCCTGTTCGTCATCATCTTCGCCGAGTCGGGCCTGTTCTTTGGCTTCTTCCTGCCGGGCGACAGCCTGCTGCTCGCAGCCGGCGTCATCTCGGCCGCAAATCCTGAAGCCTTCCCCCTCTGGGCGATCTGCGTGGTCTGCTTCATCGCCGCTGTGCTGGGTGATGCGGTCGGCTATGGCTTCGGCCATCGTTACGGCCGTCGACTGTACGCGCGGCCCGACTCACGATTCTTCAAGCAGAGCCACCTTCGTGCCGCAGAGGCGTTCTACGAGAAGCACGGTGGCAAGACCATCGTCATTGCACGCTTCATGCCCTTCGTCCGGACGTTTGCGCCGATCGTGGCCGGTGCTGCAGCGATGCCGTACCGCCGCTTCGCGGTCTTCAACTTCACCGGCGCCGCGCTGTGGGCGATCGGACTGCCGATCGCCGGCTACGCGTTGGGCAGCATCATCCCGCCCGAGATTCTCGATCGCTGGCTGATCGTCATCCTGGCCATCGTCGTGGCGCTGTCGCTGCTGCCGACGTTCATCCACGGCTACCGCAGCAATCGCGAGGAGATCCACGCTCGCGTCCGTTCGAGAGGTCGGCAGGGAGCAGCGCGCCCTTTATCGGAGGAGCCTCCGTCGTGACCGACGGGCGCCAACCCACCCGGGACGAGTCGTGGGCGCTGCTGTGCGAGTGGACCCAGTCGGACGCGCTGCGCAAGCACGGCCGCGCGGTGGAGGGGGCCGTCGGCTGGTACGCCGAGAATCGGTACGGGAAGAGTGGTGCCGAGCTCGAGACGTGGCGCTCCGCCGGGTTGCTCCACGACTTCGACTACGAGCGCTTTCCCGACACTCATCCACTCCAGGGCGCCGACGAGCTGCGCAGCCGCGGATATCCCGAGGAGCTGGTCGACGCAGTGCTCGGTCACGGCGACCACACCGGCGTGCCCCGCACGACGGACCTGGCCCACACCGTCTACGCGTGCGACGAGATGAGTGGCTTCGTGATCGCCGTCGCCCTTGTCCGGCCCAATCGGAGTCTCGACGAGGTGGACGTGCGCTCGGTGACCAAGAAGATGAGGGACAAGGGATTTGCGCGGCAGGTGCCGCGCGATCAGCTCGAGAAGGGGGCCGAGGAGATCGGAGTGCCATTGGAGGAGCACGTGGCGAATGTGATCGAAGGGCTCAAGGCAGTTCGCGGAGACCTCGGGCTATGACCGACCCAAGCGCAGCCAGCGAAGCCGAAACGCTTCTCCCGCTCAGCGATCCGGTACGCACCGTCCGCGCTCAACGCCGGCTCGATGCCGAGCCCTACCGCGTCTATCGCGCGTGGTCGGCGCCGGAGGCGTTAAGCGAGTGGTTCCCGGATCGCGTCGAGGGATCGCTTACGCCCGGCACGCGCAGCACGCTCGTCTTTCCCGACCAGCGCGTGTGGTGGGACGTCATCGAGGCCGATCCCAACAGCCGCTTCCAGTTCCGCTGGCCGTGGTTGGCCGACGACGCCTGGGTCACCACCGCCACGGTGACCATCACTCCTCGCGGCTACGGCAGCCTGCTCACGCTCGAGGACGGTCCGTTCGACCTGACCCGGGTGGGACTGCTCGATGCCTATGCCGAGTGCCTTGCCGGATGGGAAAAGGCGCTGGCGGGCCTTCGAGCGCTCGTTGATTTCTCGGTCGATCTGCGTGGACGAAACCCGAGTCCGCCACAGACAGCGGGACGCGAGCGCTAGATGAAGGACGAGCGCGACCGAGTGATCGCGACCGATTCGACGCCTGTGATCGATAACGTGTCGTGGGCTGAAGGGGAAGTCCAGGATTCACTGCCGGAAAAGCGAACCGGTCTGCGATGGCGGTTCGCGCTGTTCGCCTATCGCGGCCAATTGGGCCCGACCAAGCACGAAGACTGGCGAAATTTCCTGCCTAAGAAGCCACGCTGAAAGCGGTATTCGCGAGACCGAGCTCCTCGTCTGAGAAAGCCTCGCGCACGAAGACAGACGGCGCGGCAGGGTCGTAGACGATCGTCAGCGAGCGCCTCGCTCGCGTCCAGGCGACGTACGCCAGTCGGCGTTCCTCCTCGAGCGCACGTTGCGGGTCGTCGGCCTCCTCGAGAGTTCGCCGGCTCGGGAACACACCGTCGTCGAAGCCGATGCACGCTACGTGATCGAACTCCAGTCCCTTCGTGCCGTGACTCGTGGCGAGCACCAGCTGGGCGTCGTCGGTGCGGAGACCGGCGCGACGCACCCGCGCATCCTCTATGGCCTCACGCAGCTCAGCGAGGCTGCGCATGCCCATAGCCCAGCTGCACATCGCCCGTCCGAGAGCATCGCGGCCGGCGTGACGAGCGACGGCAAGTACCGGCGGCTGACTCGCAGCCTGCGATTCGAAGCTGGTGAGATTGGCGAGTAGCGCGTCGAGGCCAGGGTGGTCGAGCAGCAGCCCGTCTTCTGCCGCGCGATACGGAAGGCCGCTTTCGAGGGCCACCGCCGCGAACGGCGCCAGCTGAGCGTTGGTTCTTGCCAGGACGGCGTAGATGCCAGGCGCCCGGCCGTACCAACGCGCAAGCAGGCGCCGGGCGCGAGCCAGCTCGTCGCCGGGATCGGGCGCCAGGATCAGTTGTCCGGTCGCCGCCGGTCCTGCCCTGATCTCCTTCGCGAATCGCTCGCCGTTGATCTCGATCAGGCGGACGGCACGCTCGACCACCGGCCTCGGACAGCGGTAGTTCGTTACGAGGTCGACGCGGCGCAGGCCGGGCAGCCGGCCGGCAAGGTCGAGCACACGGCGCACGTCCGCCAGGCGCCACGCGTAGATCGTCTGGTCGTCGTCCCCGACGAGGAAGATGTCGCGCCGCTCGCCGCAAAGCAGCACGGCCAGCTCGAGCTGACTTCGATCGACATCCTGCACCTCGTCGACGAGCAACGTCGAGCAGCGCTCGCGCCAGCGCTCAAGCAGCGCAGCATCGGCGTGGAGTAACGCCAGCGCCCGCCGGACGAGGTCGTCGAAATCGAGCGCCTGGTGCTCCGCCAACCACTCCTGGTAGCG
>DASQLS010000022.1:0-4249 GCA_035629915.1 Candidatus Limnocylindrales bacterium
CGGCCGGCGCCGATACGCGCCGTCGCGCCGCCGCGCCACTCGAACAGCTCGATCGGCTCCCACTGCCTGCTCTTCGCCGAGCGGTAGCACGCGTCCATCACGGCATTGACGACGTAGCCGTCGTAGAACGTCTCCTGTGGCTGGGTGCCGGCATCGATCGACCGGAACATGTCGCTGAACATGTCGACGTAGCCCAGCTCGACGACCTCGTCGCCGACCGGGAACAGCCAGCCCCGCTCCGACTCGGCCTTCTCGGCCACGTAACCGCCCGATCCGCCGGCGCTGAACATCTCGAAGCCGGTGCGCAGGAAGTTGTTGACCCACACCGTGCCGTCGGTGCCGGCCACCTCGTCGCGCAGGTCCATGCCGCCACGGAACGTCCAGCTGACCTCGAACTGGCCGATGGCGCCCGATTCGAAGCGAATCAGCGCGATCGCGTTGTCCTCGTCGGCGATCGGATGGACGAGCGTGTCGGTGTGGCACAGCACCTCGACCGGTCGGTTGTCCTTGCCGACGTAGTTGCGAATGATCTCGATGCAGTGGCAGCCCAGGTCGATGATCGCCCCGCCACCCGTCAGTCGGCCGTCCCAGAACCACGCCGAGTGAGGGCCCGGGTGAGTCTCGCGTGAGCGCACCCAGGTGACGTCGCCGATCGCTCCGCCGCGCACGGCCTTGACCGCCTTGAGCGTCTTGGGCGTGTAGCACAGGTCCTCGAGGTAGCCGCCGAAGACGCCCGCCCGCTCGACCGACTCGAGCATCCGCCGCGCCTCCTCGGCATTGCGCCCGAGCGGCTTGGTGCACAGCACCGGCTTGCCGGCCGCGGCGGTGAACGCGATCGCCTCCTCGTGCAGGAAATTGGGCAGCCCGACGACGACCACGTCCGTGTCGGGATGCTCGATCGCGGCACGCATGTCGGTCGTGGACTCGGGGATGTCCCAGCGCTCCTGGAAAGCTCGGCCACGCTCGGCGCTGCGCGAGTACACGATGCGGACCGAGTCGCGGCTGCGCTGGCCGTGCAGGGTCATCGTGTAGAAGTCGCCGATCAGGCCGGTGCCGAGCATGGCGACCTGGTGATGCTCCATCGAGTCCTCCTAGTTCGCCGCGCGGTTGGTGTCGTGGCGTGGCCGATTCTAGGGTCGCGCTACGATCGAGCCATGAGCACGTCGAACTCCGCCCAAGACAACGCCACCATCGTCGTTCCCGGCACCGGCCGCGTCGTCGTCGAGCCGGACATCGCCAGCGTCCGCCTCGGCGTGCTCGTGGTGCGCCCGACGGCGGCCGGCGCGCGCGAGGCGGCGGCGGCCACGATGAACGCGGTGCTGGCCGCGGTCGCCGGTCAGGGCATCGCGCGGCGCGACATGCAGACCGCGCTGCTGTCGCTCAACCCGGTGACCGACTACTCACCCGAGAGCGGCCCGCGCGTGACCGGCTACCAGGTGTCCAACTCGGTCGCCATCACGGTGCGCGACCTGGCCAAGACGGGCAGCGTCATCGACGCCGGCCTCGGTGCCGGGGCAACGAGCATGGATGGACTCGAGTTTCGGCTCGAAGACACGAGCGAGGCCGGCGTCGCCGCCCGGACCCTTGCCATCGAGGATGCCAGGAAGCGCGCACAGACCCTCGCCTCATCGGCCGACGTCAAGCTGGGCGGCGTGACAGGCATCGTCGAGGGCGACCGGCAGTCCATTCCGTTCCCGGCCGACAGCGGCATGCGCGCGATGGCGATGAAGGTCGAGGCCGCCGACACGCCGGTCGAATCCGGCACCCAGGAGATCACCGTATCGGTCGTCGTGACCTTCGCCATCGATTGACGCTCAGCATCCTCCCCAAGGTCGCTGAGAGGCTCCACGCTCGTTCGCGGGTAGACTGAGCGCAGGAGAAACCCGCGATGCCTGAAACCCCGTCCGCCGTAACCGATCCCTCCGAGTCGTCGGAGAGCGAGTTGCCGTCCCGTGAGTCGCCGTCCCTCGAGCTGCCGAGCTCGGACGTGCCCGAGGCCGCGCCAGCGCTGACGACTTCGCCGGCGGCCGTCGAAACAGTTGCCGAATCGGCGGCGCTCGAGATGGTCGAGCTCGACCCGGCGCAGGCCAAGAAGCTCGAGGAGATGGTCAACTCGTACGTCGAGCAGGTGGCCTCCGTCGACACGCGCGGCGCGTCGTTCTCGGCTCGAGCGTCGGACATCGCGAACCTGGGGTCCGAGGACATCCGCGCAACCGCGCGTGTCTCCAACCGGCTGTTGGAGAAGCCGCTCGGCTCGACCAAGGGCGCCACGTCGGGCGTGACTCGGTCGCTGCTCGAGCTGCGCAAGACCATCGAACGGCTCGACCCGCAGCGCCAGGGGAACCTGCGCGGCCGCAAGCTCCTCGGCATCATCCCGGTCGGCGAGCCGATGGCCGACTACTTCCGCAAATACCAGTCGAGCCAGAGCCACATCAACGCCGTGATCGTCAGCCTGTACGACGGCCAGGAAGAGCTGCGCCGGGACAATGTCGACATCGACCAGGAGAAGGCCAACCTTTGGGCGAGCATGACCCGGTTGCGCCAGTACGCCTTCATGGCCGAACGGCTCGACGAGGCGCTCAGCGCACAAATCGCCAAGCTTGAGACGACCAACCCGGAACGAGCGAGGGTGCTCAAGAACGATCTGCTGTTTCCCGTCCGACAGAAGCGCACCGACCTCTTGACGCAGCTCGCCGTCAGCGTCCAGGGCTACCTGGCGCTCGACCTCATCAAGCGCAACAACGTCGAGCTGGTGAAGGGCGTCGATCGGGCCACGACTACGACCGTCAGCGCTCTGCGCACGGCAGTCATCGTCGCCCAGGCACTCGCCAACCAGAAGCTCGTGCTTGACCAGATCACGGCACTCAATGAGACAACCGGCTCGCTGATCGAGTCGACGTCCGAGATGCTCAAGGAGCAGACCGGCCAGGTCAGCCAGCAGGCCTACGAGGCGACTGTTGGCATCGACAAGCTCGAGAAGGCGTTCGCCAACGTATACGCCACGATGGACGAGATCGACGAGTTCAAGATCCGCTCACTCGACACCATGTCGCGCACGATCAGCGCGCTCGAGTCTCAGGTCCAGCGATCTCGTTCGTACATCGACCGCGCCCGCGCCGAGGAGGCCAGATCGCTCGAGGCCGGCAGACCCGAGCTGGCCGGCTCGGCACCGCAGCTGCCCGAAAGCTGATGCGAATCCGACGTAAGTGGCAGCCCACGCCGGCCAAGGTGCGCGTGCCACAGCCGGGCCACGGCCTTGGTTGGCACCTTCGACGCTTCCTCGGCTCGGCTGGACACATGGTCGGCATGCTGTTTGCGATCGGCGCAATCGTGATGCTCAACATTGGTCTCACGAATGGCCTGATTGGCCTCGGCCTGATCCCGCTGCTCTACGCAACGGGCTATTTCTTCGCAGAGCGGCCGCGGGCGACGAGCATCGGACCGATGCCGGCCAAGGATGCACCGCGCATTCGAGCGCAACTCGACGAGCTGCTCGCGGTGATCAGGATGCGCGTCGCCGACGACGTCTATCGGAGCGTCCAGAGCATCCGCGACGCCGTGATCTTTACCCTCGATCATGCCGGCGAGCAGGACCAGGCGGACCCCAACGTCTACCTCGTGCGCCAGACGGCGATTGCCTACCTGCCCGAAGCGCTGTCCAACTACATCGCGCTGCCCCGCATCTACGCCGAGCGCCAGCCGATCGACGGCGGCCGCACGTCGCACGACATCCTGCTCGAGCAGCTCTATCTGATGGACGTGAAGGTCCGTCGCGTCGCCGAGGAGGTACTCCGGCGCGAGTCGCAGCAGCTGGTTGCGCACAGCAGGTTCGTGACCGAGCGCTATTCGGACAGCTCGCTCGACGTCGGCAGCCATCCGCCGGTGAGCGCACCGCTCAACGACTCGGCCAAGGACCACCGGTCGTCGCGCTTCCACTGACCCTGCGGCCGCTGAGCGCCCGCTCGCTGCGGGCGGATCAAGCGATCACGATCGGCTAACCTGCGCCAGATTCGTCACCCGGCCGTCACCGGGGACGGTGGCGAGCCGTCGCGTGCGCGAGAGGGTCAACCTTGGTAGTCAGCACCCAGACTGCGGTCAGGCTCGAGAAGATAGAGAAGCGCTTCGGCGACGTCGTCGCCGTCGACGCGATCGATCTCGACGTGCTCGACGGCGAGTTCTTTTCGATGCTCGGACCGTCCGGATCGGGCAAGACCACGACGCTGCGCATGATCGCCGGCTTCGAGCTGCC
>DASQLS010000023.1:0-24499 GCA_035629915.1 Candidatus Limnocylindrales bacterium
GGCAAAGGTCACCTTGTCGGCCGAATCCGAGTCGTCACAGCGAAAACAGGCTACGTGGGAGACGCTTGTCTGGGTTCTTGATCGATACCTGCGCCTGCTCCACCCGGTCATGCCGTTCGTGACCGAGCGGATCTGGTCGACGTTGCCCAAGCAGACGGACGACCCCGAGATGCTCATCGTCGCGCGATGGCCAAGCAGCTCGGATGCAGACGCCGATCCGCGCATGGCGGAGGGCGTCGGCGGGTTGATCGAACTGATCGGAGCGATGCGCACTGCGCGCGCCGAGTCCGGCATTGCTGCCGCCGATTGGCTGCCGGCGCGCGTGTGGCTGGCGGACGGCGCCGCGCGCGACGCATATCCATCACTCGAGGCCGCGATCGCTCGATTGGCACGGGTCAGGCCCTCGCTGGTGAGCCACCGAAATGAGCTCGACAGCGACGGCGAAGCCGGGCTGGCCGTCGTGACGGCCACGGCCGAGGCACGTCTCGCGCGCTCTGCTGCCGATCGCGAGCGCGAGCGCGAGCGACTCGCCAAGGAGCTGCGCAACGTCGAGGCGCAGCTCGCGGCCGCAGAGGCCCGGATCGCCGACGAGAACTTCGTCAAGCGCGCGCCGGCGAATGTCGTCGACCAGGCTCGAGCGCGCGCCGCCGAGCTGCGCGAGCTGGCCGCAACGCTCACCGCCAGGATGGAGGACAGCTGACGTGCCACTTTTTCGTCGAAAGGGCAAGGAGCAGGCCAAGGCGCCGATGCGGCCGGCGCTGCCCCCCGACCAGCTCGAGCTCGAGGGTCAGTCGCTCAGCTTCCACTACCGCGCGTTGAGCAGCCACGGTGTGCGCACCACGGCCGAGCACAACGTGGCGGTCAGGCTGCCGACGCTGATGGAGGGCTTCAACCTGACCCAGGTCGAGCTGATCGATCCGCTGCCGGTCGAGTTCCAGGACGCCGCGCCGAGCATCGTCCGACCCGAGACAGCCCTGCATTGGATCAACGTCCACCACGGCAGGTCGCCGCTCGCTCGCCACGCGCTGCTCATCCTCGAGTCGCTCGACACGCTCGATCTGGCCTATGAAACGATGGCAGTGGCGTTGTTGCACGGCGAGCTCGACGGCGAAGGGTTCCCGCGCTTCGACGCGATCTTCGGCGGCCCGGTCAGCTACTGGGACGAGACGACGGGAGAGCTGATCGTGCGCATGGTCGTCGGCTGGGGCGGGGAGGGGACCCGGGGCGACACGCAGCGGACGGCACAGCGACTTCTGTCTCGCCTGCTCGGCAACCTGCTCGCCGCGCAGGGTGCGACCGAGCTCGGTCGCGTGGAACGACCGGTCGCCGTTTCGGGCGGCCAACGCGCCGCGTGTCCCCATTGCGCCTTCGACGCCATGGACCGCCGTGCCTTCTACTGTCCCAAGTGCGGCATGCGGATGCCGCGCTGATCGATGCCCATTTACGACTACGCCTGCCAGGACTGCGGGCAGAGCATCGAAGTGATGCACGGAGTTAACGACACAGGGCCCGGGGTCTGCACCAACTGTGGCGGTCCGATGCGCAAACTGCTCTCCACGCCTGCGATCGTCTTCAAGGGCTCAGGCTGGGCGAAGAAGGATGCCCGGTCGGCAGCCAGGTCCGCGACTCCAAAGTCGGAGTCAGGCGACACTGAGACGGCAACCAAGGCCAAGGGCGATGCTGCCTCGGAAAGCAAGACGGAGGCCGGGTCAACTGAAAAAGCAGCCGATTCAGGATCAGGCAGCAAATCAGGCTCGAGCGCCGGAGCCGACACCGGCGCCTAGCCCGACATCCGCCACGGGCGGCGCCAATCAAGGTCCGCCCAGCGCGGCGCGCAAGCCCGCGTGGCAGATCAGGGTCGATCGGATCATCGGCCGAGTCACGGCCAATCCGATCGTGAGCCAGGGCATCGCCGTCATGGACGCCGCAAATGAGGCGGCGGCGCCGCTGTTTGCCGCGGCACTCGCGTTCGCGACCCTGTTCGCGGTCATCCCGCTCATCCTGCTGGTCGCCGGCGTCATCGGCTGGTTGGTCCAGGACCCTGTCCAGCGCGAGGCGCTGCTTGACCAGCTGGTCAACCTCATCCCACCGCTGGCCGACCTGTTCGAGCAGACGCTGGACAACCTTGCCCAGGCAAGCGGCACGCTGTCGATCATCGGCCTCATCGGTCTGCTCTGGGGTTCGAGCTCGTTCTACGGGGCGCTCGACGAAGTGATGCGGCGCATCTTCCCTGGGGGCACCATTCGCGACCAGGTCGTGCGCCGCATTCGCGGAGTGCTCGCGATCGTGATCCTGGTCGGATTGGTCGTCGGGAGCATCGTGCTCGGCGCGCTGTGGCAGCTGCTCGACACTCGCGTGCAGGACTTCGGTCTATGGCGCTTCCTGGCTCCGGTGGTGGGCCTCGCCGCTGCCGTCCTCGTCGTTTGGGCCTGCTACCTGGTGGTTCCCACCAAGCCACCGAGCTGGCGCGCCGCACTGCCACCGGCGATCGTTGCTGGACTCGGAATCGGGTTGTTGACCGCACTGTTCGGCCTGCTCACGCCGCTCCTGATCGGCGCGTTGGCCGGGCTGGGCGTGCTGGCCACCGTCTTCGGTGCGTTGATCTGGCTGAACTTCAGCTATCAGATCCTGTTCTTTGGCGCCGCCTGGGCGCGCGTCCGGCGCGACCGCGAGGAGGCCGCCTCGATGATCGTGAGTGCCTGACCGCTAACCCTGCGAGGTGCCGCAGCGGCGGCAGAAGCGGGCCTTGGCAGACAGCGGGAGCTGGCACGTCTGGCACGGCCGGATGACTGGAGTCTGCTCGAACAGACCGGCCGGGACGGGGGGTGCCGACAGAGCGTGCTGAGGCATCGGCGCCGGCCGCTCGCGTGCAATCACGAATGCCGGGGGCGGCGGGACGTCGAACTCGATGCGCGGCGGCGCGGGTGGTGGCGGCAATGGCCGGGCGGGCGGCAAGCCGAGTGGTGTTGACAGCGGCGCGAGGGGAGCGACCGGAGGGATTGCCTCGGTCTCGGTATATGCCGGCGGTGGGAACAGTGGTGCCGGCGGTGGCGCAGGGTAGGTGACCGGCTCGGGCAGCGGCGCGACGTACGGCTCGACCTCCGGCTCAGGCTCGGCGTAGATCGGCGCGACCTCCGGCTCAGGCTCCGGCTCGACGTAGACCGGCGCCACATCCGGCTCAGGCTCGGCGTAGACCGGCTCTGGCTCGGGTTCGGGTTCAGCGTAGACCGGCTCGGGCTCAGGTTCAGGCTCGGGTTCGGGTTCAGCGTAGACCGGCTCGGGCTCAAGTTCAGCGTAGACCGGCTCGGGCTCGGGTTCGGCGTAGATCGGCTCGGGCTCGGACTCGGGCTGGACGTAGACCGGCGCGACTTCCGGCTCGGGTTCGGCGTAGATCGCCTCGGGCTCGGGCTCGGCGTATACGGGTTCTGGTTCCGGCTCGACGACTTCCGGCTCGGGATCGGGCAGCGGAGCTACGTAATACTCGAAACCAGGCTCCGGTGCGACCGCCACTGGCAACTCGAATTCGAGCGGCTCCGGGGCACTCTCCACGAAGGTCGCGGCAGACGCTTCGGGGGCCATCGGCAGCTCGGACGACTGCGGCTGCGACTGCGATCCGGGGATCTCATGCTCGAGCGTCGGCCACGCAGGCTCCTGGCGCACTTCGACTGGCGCCGGCGCCGACGCCAGCGGCATGATCGGCTCGCCGAGGGGTACGCAGGTCTGGCAGAGGCCCACTTCCTCGTTCCAGCATTGCGGGCACGAGTAACCGCGGCACGACAGGCACAGCCGGAGGAACTGATCCTCGAACACGGAGCGCGAAACGGCGGGGTTCGTGAGGCCTGCCGCTTCGAGCAGCCGGCCAACGGTCTTCTTCGCGTCCTTGCGTGGTTCGGGAGCAGTCTCGATCGGCTGGCGCGTGCCACAGCGCTCACAGAAAACGTCCACGTTCGCCATCCAGACCGCAGGATGGTCCACTCGGGCCGAAAAGCACAGCGGCGCGACCGTACCGCGCTGGTCCGCAGATGGTCCCTGAACGCACCAGCGACAGACCACGCGGATATCTCGCCTGAGCGGGATTCAAAGGAGCCCCTGCTAGACTCGGCCACCTGATGGCCGGCCCTCTCGCCGCGGTCGAGCGGTTCTTTGAACGACTGTTCGAGCGGCCTGCGGCGCGCATCTTCCAGGCGCACGTTGAGCCGGTCCACATCCAGCGCGGTCTGGAACGAGCGATGGAATCCGAGCGGCGGATGGTCCAGCGGCGGACTTACGCTCCGAACACTTACCGCGTCCTGCTCAACACTGCCGACTACGCGGCACTCGACGGCGACCGTGCCGCCCTGACGCGCGACCTGTCCGAGTCACTGCGCAACTTCGCGCGCGGGCACGGTTACGTGCTGCTTGCCCGGCCGGCGCTCGAGATCGAAGGGTCCGCTGCCGTCCAGCTGGGCGACGTTCGTGTCTACGCCCAGCCGGTCGTGCTGCCAGCCACGTCCGACCGACCAGCCGGAATACCGAGGCCGCAGCCGGTCGCTCCCCCGCCTCCCGTCGCGACCGACACCAACGGCGTCGGCCCAGTCGACGGCCTCGGCCAGGCCACCGCCGTGTTCGCGGCGCATTCATCGAGCATGCCGCGTGCGCAGCTCGCGATCCGTGTGCCGAACAAGAGCGTCGAGCGCTTCCAGGTCCATGGCGGCACGGTCCGGCTCGGTCGTTCGCAAGACAACAACGTGGTCCTGAGCGACGACCGTGTCTCGCGTCACCATGGCCAGATCGGCGTCCGGCTGGGGATGCTCGTGTACACCGATCTGGGCAGCACAAACGGCTCGTACCTGAACGGCAGCCCCGTCACCGAAATCGCTCTGGGACCTGGTGACGTGCTCCAGCTGGGCAGCTCGACGGTGACGATCGAGCCTTCGACATAGACTTCGCCGTCCGTCATGGACGTATTCAGCCTGAGTCTGTGGGGACTGCGGATCCTGTTCGTGGTCCTCATCTACGCCTTCTTCTTCTTCGTCGCGCGCGCCCTGTGGCGTGATCTTCGGGCTGGCGTGGCCGGGGCCGGCCGGCCTCTCGCCCGCCTTTTCGTGATCGAGGCCAAGGAGGGCCGGCCCGAACCGGGCACGTCGATCCCGCTCGACGCGGTCAACTCGCTCGGCCGCGACGTGAACAACTCGATAGTGCTCGACGACTCATTCGTGTCGGCTGATCACGCGCTGCTCACCTTCCGCGGCCGTGCCTGGTACGTCGAGGACCGCGGCAGCACCAACGGAACGTGGCTCAACGGACAGAAGGTTGGTGCTCTATTGCCGCTCGGCTATGGCGATGAGGTTCAGATCGGCCAGGTCCGGCTGCGCCTCGAGCGCGAGCGAGGCAACGAGTGAGCGCGTCGCGATGATCGCCATGCGCCGCGCGCTGTTCAGCGTCGGCATTCGACCCCACCTTCGGTGGCGCGAGCTTGGCTTGCTCACGATCGTGGCGCTGACGCTCGTCGTAGGTTGGGCGAGCCTCCAGTCGTTCCGCAGCGGCCAGCTCGAGATGGGCGAGGCCAGCCTGCTGTTCACCTACCTGCTCGCGATCTTCGTGATCCACACCGCCTTCGTAATCACCGGCCGGCGAATGGATGAGATCCTCTTCCCGACTGCGGCAATGCTTGCCGGCATCTCTCTGCTGCTCATGGAGCGCCTGCCGCAGGACCTGGTCACGCAGCAGATACTTGGCCGCGAGCTGGGCCTGGCAGACGTGCAGCTGGCGTGGACGCTGCTCGGCTTCACGGTTCTCGCCGCGACCGCGATCCTCGTCCGCAGCGACGGCTGGCTGCGCCGCTACAAATACACCTGGGCGGCGCTCGGCATCGGCCTGCTGCTGCTCGTCTTCGTGTTTGGCGAGGTCACGGGCGGCGCTCGCCTGACCCTCGTCATCGGGCCGATCTCGGGCCAACCGTCAGAGCTGCTGAAGGTCATCCTGGTCGTCTTCCTGGCCGGCTACCTGGCCGAGAATCGTTCGCTCCTGTCGAGCGCCAGCACGCGCGTCGGACCGTTTCGACTGCCGCCGCTGCCCTACCTGCTGCCAATGCTCGCCCTGTGGGGCCTGGCCCTTGCGATCGTGATCGTCCAGCGTGACCTGGGAGCCGCGCTGCTCTACTTCCTGGTCTTCCTCGGCCTTCTCTACGTCGCGACGCGCCGCGCGTCGTACGTGGTGCTTGGCCTGCTGCTCTTCCTGGCCGGCAGCGCGGTGCTGTATTTGGCGTTCCCGCACGTCCAGGACAGGGTCGACATCTGGCTCAACCCGTTCACCGATCCGCAGGGAGCCGGCTACCAGGTGATCCGCGCGCTGTACGCCTACGGTCGTGGCGGTGTCCTTGGCACCGGCCTCGGCGCCGGACTTCCTCAGGTCGGCTCGGTGCCGTCCATTCCGGCCATCCACACCGACTTCATCTTTGCCGCCCTGGCCGAGGAGATGGGCATGCTCGGCGCGCTGGGCGTGCTCGGCCTGTATGTCCTGATCGCCCAGCGCGGCTTCCGCATCGCGGCGACCGCGGCCGACGATTTCCGAGCCCTGCTGGCGACGGGCCTGACGCTGGTCATCGTCGTCCAGGCCGCGATCATCGCCGGCGGCAACCTCCGCGTCGTGCCGCTGACCGGTATCACGCTACCCTTTGTCAGCTACGGCGGATCGTCGCTGTTGGTCAACGGCGCGGTCATCGGTCTGCTGTTGGCACTCAGCGACCGCGGGGTAGAACCCCCGCCGCCCGATCAACGAACGAGCATGTCGAGCCGTATCGGTCGCCGCGCTCGGCGCGCCGGCGGGCGGCTCGAGGAGGCACTCTCTTGACCCAGCAACCCGGCCGCCGCGACCCGTGGCGGCGCTTCCGTGCACGCCTCCGCGGCAGCTTCCGGCCACGTGCCGTGGCGACCGCGCCGGTGCCGGCACTTCGGCCGTCGGCAATCCAGGTAGCGCCGCCGCGCATCGCCGGCAGCCTGATGCGCCTCGCCCTGGCGGTGGCGATCGCGTACGGCGCCCTCGCCGCCGGCCTCGGCTATTGGCAGGTCCTCGAGGCGAACAAGCTGAGCTCGGATCCGCTCAACCCGCTCGTCTTGGTGGCGGCGCGGCAGGCGCCGCGCGGCACGATCTACGACCGCAACGGCAACGTGCTGGCGCGCAACGTGGGCACGGAGGACGATCGCCAGCGCTCGTACCCGTACCTTGCGGCCGCGCCGGTGGTCGGCTACCGGAGCGACATCTTTGGCGCGGCCGGTCTCGAGCGGACCTATGACGCGCAGCTCACCGGCCTGGTCACGCTCCGTCCGGGCGACGAGCTGCTGCGCAAGTTCCGCGATCAGCCGTACAACCCGTCCGATCTCTACACGTCGCTCGACATCGACCTCCAGCAGGCCGCCTTCGACCTGCTCGGCGATCAGCGTGGAGCGGTTGTCGCGATCGAGCCGACCACCGGCCGCGTCCTCGCGCTGGCCAGCAACCCCACCTACAACCCGAATCGCGTCGTGGATCCAGATGCCGGACGCGACTACGTGGCCGCGCTGCGCGAGCGCGAGGACTCGCCGCTGCTCAACCGCGCCACGCAGGGCCTGTACGTGCCCGGATCGGTGTTCAAGATCGTCACCGCCGTTGCCGGCCTCGGATCCGCCGCGATCGGGCCAGAAACGACGTACGAGAACCAGCCCGAGGAGTACGACACCGGCTTCCTGGTCGACGGGTTCCGTGTGCGTGACTCTCGCCGCGGCGTCCAGACTGACCATCCGCTCAACTTCTATGAAGCGACCGAGGTTTCGAGCAACATCTGGTACGCCCACGCCGGGCTCGACATCGGCGCCGACAACCTGGTTGCGTGGGCAAGTCGCTTCGGGTTCGGCGACCGGATCCCGTTCGAGCTGGCCACGTCACCCAGCCAGGTCAACGGCGGAGATGGCCCGCTGGCCGGCTTCCAGGACCGAGTCGAGCTGGCCAACGCCGCCTACGGTCAAGCGGAGGTTCTGGTCACGCCGCTCCAGATGGCGCTCGTTGCGTCGACCATCGCGAACGACGGGCTGATGATGAAGCCGAAGCTGGTCGACGAGCTGCGCGCGAGCGATGGTTCGGTCACCCGGCTAGATGCTCAGGGCTGGTCGCAGGTCATCGACCCCGGTCGGGCGCAGGCCGTCGGCAACGCGATGCAGCTGGCCGTGGAGGGTCCCTTCGGCTCCGAGTTCGCCGGCGCGGCCAAGGTCCCGGGCGTGCCGACTGCCGGCAAGAGCGGTACAGCCCAGCTTGGCGGTGAAGCTGCGCCGCACAGCTGGTTCATAGGCTACGCGCCGGCCGACGCGCCGCTCATCGCGATAGCGGTGATCGTCGAGGGCGGCGGCGCCGGCGCACAGCGCGCCGTGCCCATGGCCGGGCGGCTCATGAGCAACTACCTTGGCGTCGCACGGTGAATCTCGAGACGCGCGTCGCGCTTCGGGGGCGCCAGACGTCATTGCAACCGAATCCGGTTGGCGAGCGTACTATCAGCCGACGCCGTCCGTCACCGGGCCCAAACGGGGAGGGGGCTGGCTGATTGGTGTCGAACACACCGGAGGGCGTGCGCGTGGCAAAGATCCAGGAATCGGGTGAGAAGGTCCTCGCCAACGTCGAGCGAGTGATCGTCGGCAAGCACAACGAGGTGCGTCTCGCCCTCGTCGCACTGCTCTGCCAGGGCCACCTGCTCATCGAGGACGTGCCGGGCACCGGCAAGACCGTTCTCGCCAAGGCGATTGCGAAGAGCCTCGGCTGTACCTTCCGGCGCATCCAGTTCACGCCCGACCTGCTGCCCTCGGACGTCACCGGCCTGTCGATCTACAACCAGAAGACGCAGGAGTTCGAGTTCCGGCCGGGCCCGATCATGGCCCAGATCGTGCTCGCCGACGAGATCAACCGCGCCACGCCCAAGACGCAGTCATCCCTGCTCGAGAGCATGGAGGAGCGCCAGGCGACGGTCGACGGCGTGACCTACGAGCTGCCCGACCCGTTCATGGTCATCGGCACCCAGAACCCGATCGAGTACGAGGGCACCTTCGCGCTGCCCGAGGCACAGCTCGACCGGTTCATGCTTCGCCTCCAGCTCGGCTATCCACAGCCGCTCGAGGAGATGCTCATCCTCGACGAGCAGAAGCGCCAGCATCCCATCGAGGACCTCGCCGAGGTCGTGTCGACCGAGGAGCTGCGCGAGCTGCAGGCCGGCGTGCGCGAGATATACGTCGACTCGGCCGTGAGTGACTACATCGTCCGGCTGGTCAACGCCACGCGCAACCACCCCGACATCTACCTCGGCGCTTCGCCGCGCGGCTCACTCGCTCTCTACCGGGCGGGCCAGGCATTCGCCGCGCTGGCCGGCCGCGACTACGTCATTCCCGATGACGTCAAGCTGCTGGCAGTGCCCGCTCTCGCGCACCGATTGATCGTCAAGACGGCGGCCACGGTTCGCGACGTCGACTCGGCGCTCATCGTGCGCGAGCTGCTCGACAGCGTGCCGATAGAGAGCCGCATACCCAAGCAGGAACGAACGGCCGTCCAACCGGCCTAGCTCGGGATCGCGAACGATGGTGCGACGCGTCGAGATCATCATCCTCGCCGCCATTCTGCTCATCGCTGCCCTGTCGACGGGCGCCCAGTTCCTGTTCTTCCTGGTCTACCTGGGCATCCTGGTCATCGGCGGCTCGTACGTGCTGACCCGGTTCGGCCTGGCCGACCTCGAGGCGGGCTACGTCCTCGACCGTTTGCACGCGCAGGCCGGCGACATGCTCCGAGCGTCCTACACGGTGCGCAACACCAGCCGCCTGCCAAAGCTGTGGCTCGAGGTCCATAACCCGACGACGCTGCCGGTCCCGCTGCCCGGCCAGGCGGTCACTCTCGGGCCGCGCGGTGAGCAGTCGTGGTCGGTGCGCGTTCCGCTCGCACGCCGCGGCCACTTCCGGATCGAGCCGCTGGCGCTGCGCACCGGGGACCCGCTCGGCCTCTTCGAATCGCATGCAACGGTCGGCAGCCACTCAACGGTGATCGTCTATCCGCGCGTCGAGTCACTGCCCGGTTGGCGACTGCCACCCGCGTTCATCGAGGGCTCGCACGCCCAGGTCGTACGCACGCCGCAGACCACGCCGCACGCCACCGGCATCCGGCCCTACGCGCCTGGAGATGCGTACAACCGCATTCACTGGCGCAGCAGCGCCCGACAGGCGGAGCTGCAGGTCAAGGAGTTCGACCTCGAGCAGACGGCCGACGTGTGGATCTTCCTCGACCTCGAGAGCGGCGCTCACACCGGCCGGGGCGACGAATCGACGATCGAATACGGAGTCCGAGTTGCCGCTTCCATCGCGGCGCGGGCGCTGCTGGAGAACCGCAACGTGGCGATGACCGCGTCCGGCGCGCGGATCGGCCGACTACCGCCCGATCGCGGCCCGCGCCAGTATCAAAAGGTGATGCAGGTCCTCGCGGCGGTGATGCCGAACGGCGACCAGCCACTGGGCGACATGCTCGTCGATGGTGTCGCGCGATTGCGCCGCGGAATGACCGCGATCATCATCACCCCGTCGCTCGAGCGCAACTGGATCCGGCCAATCTCCGGGCTGCGCGGCCGCGGCGTGGAAGCGGCGATCGTAATTCTCGATGCGCCCGCCTTTGCCGCCAACGATCGGCGGCTGCACGATATTTCCGACCCGGACGAAGAGACGATGGCCGGCGAGCAGCGAGCCGCGCGCGCGCTCCAGCACGCGCTGGCAGAGCACGATCTGACGTGGCACAACATCGTTCCCGGCGAACCTATTTCGGCACAACTGGTCAGTAGAGGTCCACGCTCTATGGTTCTCGCTCGATGAGCGGCATCTCCACCACCAAATCACCGGACCACGGCAAACGCGAGTGGGAGCCGCTCGTCGATCGTGACGAGCTGCACGACCTGCCCTACACGCCGCGCGAGGGCTGGACGAGCCTGATCGCCCTCGTGGTGATGGTCGTCGTCGTCGCGGTCGCGGTCGACGACGCCGGATGGGCCGGCACGGTGCTCGGCTCGAGCGGCTCGCAGACTGGCTTCCTGCCTCTCGCCGGCTTCCTCAGCGTCCTGCTCGGGTCCTTCCTCGCCAAGTCCAGCCTGACGGTCTGGCGGGCCTATGTCATCGGCGCACTGGTCGGAGCGGCCTATCTGCTCTTCTCGATCAGCAGCGTCATCTCGAGCGACCCGGCAATCGAAGAGCGCCTGCGCGCGCTCAACCTCTCCGTGTCGACGTTCGTCAACGAAGCGTTCGTGCTCGGCATCCGCTCGTCCGAGACTTCGATCTTCCTGCTCATCATGGGCTCGCTGGTGTGGGGCCTGGGCCTCTTCGCCGCGTTCGCCGTCTTCCGCCGCCACCGACCGCTGCCGGCCATCCTCCTTGCCGGCGCCCTCCTGTTGATCAACGTGTCGGTCACCATCCGCGAGCAGTACGCGCATCTGGTCGTCTTCGTTGCCGCGGCGCTCGTGTTGCTGGTGCGCCTGAACCTGCTCGAGCAGGCACGCGAGTGGCGCCTGCGCGGGATGCGCGACGTGGCCGACATCTCGGGCACCTTCCTGCGCAACGGAGCCGTGTTCGTGGTCGTGGCCATCCTTGCGGCGACGACCCTTGCCGCAAACGCCAGCTCAGCGCCACTGTCGCGCGCCTGGAACGACGTCGACGACGAGCTGCTCGAGATTGGCTACACCATCAACCGCTGGCTGGGCGGGGTCAGCGGCTCGGCGCGCGGGCCGAACATCCTGTTCACGCCGACGCAGACGATCCGCGACGTGTGGCAATCGTCGACCGAGGAGGTCTTCACGGCCACCACCAGCGACGGCGATGGCTATCGCTGGCGCGGCGCCACGTACGACTACTTCGACGGCCGCAACTGGCAGCCGCTCGACCGATTCGAGCGCGTGCTCAACCCCGGCGACTCGCTTCTGGATGGCACGCCAGAGGAGGTCGCACCGGGTGACGCGTGGGAGCAGGTTGACGCGACGATCATGCCCACGTCGTTCGGCGGCGACGTCTTCGTCGCACCTGCGACGCCGCTGTCAGTCAACCAGCCGAGCGTCGTGCTGACGCACGGCCCCGGCGGGGCGTTCACGTCCGCCGAGCTGAGCTTCGGCATCCAGCAGGGCGTGCCCTATCAGGTTCGATCCCTCGTACGCAAGGTAGTTGGGAGTGACGCGCTGACGGGCAACCAGCTTGCCTCGGCGGGTACCAGCTATCCGCAATGGGTGGATCGGTATCGGCAGATCCGGCCCGGCTCTGTGGGCGACAGCGTGATCAGACTTGGTGAGTCGCTCAAGAACCGCCTGCCATCTGATGAGCGGACGCCCTACCACATCGCGGTCGCGGTCCAGGACTACCTGTATCGAACCGGCGGCTTCACCTACAACACCGACATTCGCGGCAAGTGCGCCGGCGAGCTGCTGGTCGATTGCTTCATCCGGATCAAGGAAGGCTTCTGCGAGTACTTCGCGACGACGATGGTGATGCTCCTTCGCGCGGCCGACGTGCCGGCGCGCTATGTGCTCGGCTACCTGCCCGGGCGCGAGCAGGCCAACGGATCGTGGCGCGTTGATCGCAGCGCGGCCCACGCTTGGGTCGAGGTCTTCTTCCCCGGTTTCGGCTGGGTCGAGTTCGATCCAACGCCGGGTAACAGCGAGAACGGCCAATCGCCGACCAACCTTCGCGCAGGTGGGCCGGTCTCGGCATCCGGCGACGGTGACGGCGGCTTTCCCGGCCGCGGCGAGCTAGAAGGCGAAGAAGGGCCTTCAGGTCCAGGCGAGCCAACCCAGCCGTTGCCGCCGATCCCGGCCGAGGTAGCCCCGACCGAGAGCTGGTTGCCCATTGCGGTCGCCGTGCTTGTCATCAGCGGCCTGGCGGCACTCGGACTGTTCACCGCCTGGCAACGACGAATCCCATCGGCCGAGCCCGAGGTCGCCTACAGCGGCATCACCCGTCTCGCTACGCGACTCGGTCATGGCCCGCGACCGGCCCAGACGGCGTACGAGTTTGCCGCCGGCCTCGGCCAGCTGGTGCCCGTCGCTCAGAGTGATCTCAACATGATCGCCACGGCCAAGGTCGAAGCCACGTACGGCCAAAGGCGGCCCGGCGAGTCCATGCTGCAGAGCCTTGCCCTGGCTTACCGGCGAGTGCGCATCGGCCTGATCCGCACGATCTTCAGGCGGCCGAAGCTCATCAAGCGCCCGCGCGGCATCAGGCGGCGTTCGAGCTAGAGCGCTCCGCGCCGGTCGCCGCGCGCCTCTGCGGCGGCGCGTGCCTCGATCGCGATCGGTGCCAGGTGCTCGGACAGGTTGTGCGCGCGAAGCGCGGGCACTCCCTCGTGGAGTGCCACGACCGTGATCGCGCACAGGTTGAACGGGAATGACCAGAACCGCTCGAGAGGCACGTTCAGCAGCAGCATCAGGGCCAACCTGAAGATGCCGTCGTGGGCGACGAGCACTGCCCACGGCTCGGTCGCGGCGTTACCCGCCGGGTAGGTCGACTGGTAGCCGGGTACCGGGTCGTAGACACCCTCGAAGGTCGTGCCGAGGCTCACGCCGACCTCATCGATGGCGGCGGCGACCCGGGCAGCGGCTTCGGCAAGCGACTCGCCGCCGGGAGCGTGATCGGTCGTCGGGGAGCGGCGCCATGCCGCCAGCTCGGTCGCCCATCTCGTGCTCACGATGCTGTGCGGCTCGCCCTCCCAGTCTCCCTGGGCGATCTCGGTCAGGCCGCCCGTCTCGTGGAGGGGAATGGCAGTCGGCTGGGCATCGGCGATCGAGCTCGCCGTCTTTGCAGCGCGTTCCAGCGGGGAGTGCCAGATCCCGATCGGGGGCCCGGGCGGGATCGGCAGCGGCGTCTGCTCGCCGCGCTCGGCGAGACGTGCGGCCACAAGGCCTGCCTGGCGCAGCCCGAGCTCGGACAGCGGCGGGTTCTGGCGTCCCTGGAAGCGGCCCTCGGCGATCCATGTCGATTCGCCGTGCCGGACGAGCACCAGCGTGCCGGTGACTCCGGTGAGTCGGAGCGGCGTCAGTCGAGGCGGATCAGCCACAGGTCAAGAACGGCTTCGTCGGCACGGATGCGCTCCGCGACGCCATTGGGCACCGCCTCGTCGAGAGCGAGGATCATCAAAGCGTCGCCACGCGGCTCGTTGCGCCCGAGCTGCATGGCGCTGATGTTCACGTCCGCCTCGCCGAGCATCTGGCCGATGCGGCCCATGGTGCCCGGACGATCCTGGTGCCGCGTCACGAGCATCCACGGCGCGGCCGGCATGTCGACCCAGTAGTCGCCCAGCCGCGCCAGTCGCGGCTCGCCGGCATTGACGGTTCCGGCAACCAGCGTCTTGCCGCTGAGCGTCACCATCGACGCGGCCCGCGGACTTTCGGCGGTGCGTGTCTCCGAGAGCTGGATGCCGCGCTCGCGCGCCAGCTGCGGCGCGTTGACCGGCGTGACTCGCTCGCTGGTCATGTTTGCCAGCAGCCCGGACAGGGCCGCCGCCGCGAGCGGGCTGCTGTCGTGCGCGGCGATCTCTCCGGCGACCTCCAGCCGCAATCCGTCGAGCGAGGTCGCGAACTGGGCGTAGAACTGGCCGAGCATCCGCGCCAGCGGCACGAACGGCGCCAGCGCCTGGGCCGTTTCGGGCGGCACCAGCGGAGCATTGACGACGTAGCGCGCCGGGCGTCCGGCGAGGACGTCGAGGATCTGCATCACGACCTCGACTGCCACCTTGGTCTGGGCCTCTTCGGTGGACGCACCGAGATGCGGGGTGAGCACCGTGTTCGGGGCCGTCAGAAGCGGTGAGTCGCGCGGCGGCTCGTTCTCGTAGACATCGACCGCGGCTCCGCCAAGCCTGCCGGCGGCGAGCGCCTCGGCCAGCGCCGCTTCGTCGACGACGCCGCCGCGCGCGACGTTGACGAGCAGAGCGGTTGGCTTCATGCGCGCCAGCTCGGCGGCGCCGATCATGCCGCGCGTCGTGCGGGTAAGCGGCACGTGGAGCGTCACCACGTCGGCGCGCTCGAGCAGCGCGTCCACGGACAGCAACTCGATGCCGCGTGCCGCCGCGGCCTCCTCGCTCACGAAGGGGTCGCTGCCGAGCAACTCCATCTCCATCGCCCGGGCACGTTCGGCGATGGTCATCCCGATCTTGCCCAGGCCGACGATGCCGAGCGTCCGGCCACGCAATTCGAGGCCCATGAAATCCGCCCGGCGCCACTCCCCGCTGCGCATCGACGCGTCCGCCATCGGGATGCGCCGGGCCAGCGAATAGATCAGCGCCAGTGTGTGCTCGGCCGCCGCAACGGTGTTCGCCGTCGGCGCGTTCACCGCCGCCACGCCGGCACGAGTGGCCGCGTCCAGGTCGATGTTGTCGACACCTACGCCGGCACGGCCGACGACGATCAGCCGCTTGGCGGCCTTGAAAGCCTCCTCGTCGACCTTGACCTGGCTGCGCACGACGAGCGCCTCGTAGTCGGGTAGCGCGGCGAGGAACTCTTCGCGCGACATGCCGATTCGAACGTCGACCTCGTGTTCGGCTCGCAGAAGCTCCAACCCCTCTTCACCGAGGGGCTCGACGACAAGGACCCTCACGCTCCCGAGGCGACCGCCTGCGGCAGCTCCTGTCCGGCCGCGCTCCGTGCCGCGTCGACCGCTTTGCCGACATCGACCGATTTTCCAAGCGTCTGCATCGACTGGCCGATGACCGCGATTGCCTGGACCACTTCGTCGGACGACACGGAGCCAAGGTGGCCGATGCGCATGATCTGGCCGGCCAGCTTGTCCTGGCCGCCGGCGAGCACCAGCCCGTTGGCGCGCATCTCCTTGTTGAGTGCGGCCCATTGGACGCCATCGGGTACGAACGCTGCGGTAACGGTCTGCGACGCGTGCGCCGGATCTGCGAACAGACTCAGGCCGAGCCCGGTTAGTCCGGCACGTGCAGCGTTCGCGCACGCGGCGTGGCGGGCGAAGACGCGCTCGTAGCCTTCCTTGTCGAGCATCTCGAGCGCGACGTCCATGGCGAACAGCACGCCGACTGCGGGCGTCCACGGCGTTTCGCCGTTGGCGAGCGACTTGCGTGCTTTTGCGAGATCGAAGTAGAAGCGCGGCATCGTGGCCTGCTCGGCTGCCCGCCAGGCACGTTCCGAGACCGCGATCATGGCCACGCCGGGAGGCGACATCCAGCTCTTCTGAGAGCCGGTCGCGACGACGTCGAGCCCCCAGCCGTCGGTGTCGAACGGAACGGCGCCGAGGCCGCTGATCGCGTCGATCAGCAGCAGAGTGTCGGGCGATACCTCGTGAACCGCTGCGGACAGCTTGTCGAGCGGGTTGACCACGCCGGTCGACGTCTCGTTGTGGGTGAGCAGGATTGCCCTCGCCGGACGGCCGGCGCCGGCCATCTCGCGTAGCTTGGCGGCGACCGCCGCTGGATCGGCCGCCTGGCCCCATTCGACCGCAAGCCGCTCGACCCGCGCGCCGTAGGTCTCGGCGATGCGCGCGAAGCGCTCGCCGAACGAGCCGATGCTGACCGACAAGACGTCGTCGCCCGGAGAGAGGTGATTGACGACCGTGGCCTCGAGCGCGCCCGTGCCCGAACAGGTCAGGATCAGGATGTCGTTGCTCGTCTTGAACGCGCGCTGGAGGCGTTCGGTGACACGGGTGATCAGGTCGCGGAACTCTGGTCCGCGGTGGTTGACCATCTGGCGCGCGCCGGCCTCGCGAACTGCGTCGGGCAGCGGCGTGGGCCCAGGAATTCGAAGGTTGGCGGCGCTCACGGCGTGACCCCTCGTGGTGCGTCGGTGGACGGGCCGATGGTATCCCGGAACGCGTGCCATCATCTGCCTATGCCCGCGCGTCGGAGTCAGGACGGCCCCAAGGTCCAGCAGGCGCTCGACCTGACCGGCGCGGCCGCGCATTCGCCGCTCGCCGCGCGCATGCGACCCCAGAATCTCGGCGAGTTCGTGGGCCAGGAGCATCTCGTCGGCGAGCGCGGCGCGCTGCGCCGGATGATCGACCGCGGCCACCTCGCTTCGATGGTCCTGTGGGGCCCGCCGGGCTCGGGCAAGACGACACTCGCCCGACTTCTGGCGGAGTCGATCGACGCACCGTTCGCCACACTGTCGGCGGTCATGAGCGGCGTCGCCGACGTGCGTGGCGTGATTGCTCGGGCGAGGGAGTGGATCGACAACGGTGGTCGGTCGACCGTGCTGTTCATCGACGAGATCCATCGCTTCAACAAGAGCCAGCAGGACGCGCTCCTGCCGCAGGTCGAGGACGGCACGATCACTTTGATCGGAGCGACGACCGAGAACCCGTACTTCGAGGTCAACTCGGCGCTCCTCTCTCGACTGCGCGTGTTTCGGCTCGAGCAGCTGAGCAACGAGAACCTCGGCACGGTCGTCGATCGGGCCATCACCGATGAGAAGGGCCTGGCGGGCAAAGTGACGCTCGACGAAGCCGCGCGCGAGCACCTCGTCGATCTGAGCGGCGGCGATGCTCGATCAGCGCTCAACGTCCTCGAGGCCGCGGCGGCTATGTCCGACGCGCCTGGGATCGAAGAGATCGAGGCCGCAGCGCAGCAGCGAGTGCTGGCCTACGACCGTGCCGGCGACGGCCACTTCGACACGGTCAGCGCCTTCATCAAGAGCCTGCGCGGCAACGACCCCGACGCTGCCCTGTACTGGCTGGCGACGATGGTCGCGGCGGGGGAGGACCCGCGCTTTATCGCGCGGCGGCTGATCATCGCCGCGTCCGAGGACGTGGGCAATGCCGATCCGCACGCGCTGCAGGTGGCCGTTGCCGCATCGGGAGCGCTCGAGTGGGTCGGGCTGCCGGAGGCGCAGTACGCGCTGGCCCAGGCGACGGCGTACATCGCCGCCGCGCCCAAGTCGAACCGCGCCGGGTCGGCCTACTGGGCAGCGATGGACGACGTTCTGAAGCGTGGCTCGCTACCCGTGCCCAGTCACCTGCGCAGCGCCACCTGGCGCGAGAAGCGCGACTTCGGCACCGGCCGCGGGTACATCTACCCGCACGACTACGAGGGCGCCGACGTCGAGCAGCAATACCTGCCCGATGAGCTGGTGGGCCGGCGCTATTACGAGCCGTCAGACCACGGCTACGAGCGAACGATCGGCGAGCGCATGGCCGCGCGGCAGGCCGCCCGCGACGAGGCAGCCGAATTCGGTGGGCCGTTTCCGGACAAGGGCGCGAAGGGCAAGGTCAACTCGATGAAGGTCGCCGGGGGAGCGCAGCAGCAGCGCGAGGACGAGCGGCGCAAATTGGCCGAGCGCCAGAAGCGGGAAGCGTCGAGCTAGGGCTCGGAGTCGGCCTAGTAGAAGGGGAGAGGGATCACCTTCAAGACGACGATCAGCAGCCACAGCACGATCATCACCGCGAAGAGCAGCCCGGCAACGATGACGATGCGGCGCATGTCCTGGGCAACGTAGACGTACTCCGTCGCGGCGCGCGCCGCGAGCACGCTGCCCGGCTTCACGCGCTGGCCGCGATGGGTCGAGCGGGCTGCCCGTTCGAGCTCGGACGCGGCGGCCGCCGGCTGGTGCTCGACGACGTCCTCGGCGATGACCTCGGCCGCCTCGAGCTGGCTGACCTCTGACTCGCTGGCTGGGCGTCGGGCGCTGGCCGGGCGATCGGTCGGAGGCCTGGTGCCGGGGCGGCGGTGGGTGCGGGCTGGCCCGCGAGTGCGCTTGCTCACTGGTCCGAGCATAGCATCGGGCGCGGCCTAACCCCGGCAGCCTAGAATTTCGACCTTCCGTCACCGCCACCCACTTGGAGATCGACCGATTCCTGATTCCACTGTCACATTGCTCGCCGTCGCCGCCCTCGCGGTGGGCACTCTTGGCCTCCTGGTCAGCATCTTCGCTCTGACGCGGAGTCGCAGCGGCCAGCGCACGCCCGTCGCGACAAGGCCCGATCCCACACTCGCAGAAGTCGGCCTGCGCCTCGACCAGCTGAATGTTCAGCTGGCTGCCATCGAGTCCCGGGTTGGCGCCGCCGAGGGACAGGCGAAGCAGTCGATGCAGAGCATCGGCGTCGTCCGTTTCAACCCGTTCGAGGACACGGGCTCGAACCAGAGCTTCGTGCTCGCCCTGCTCGATGGACGCGGCGACGGCTTCGTTCTGTCGAGCATGCACTCGCGCCAGGCGACCCGCGTCTTCCTCAAGGCGGTCAGCGCTGGCAGGACCGATTCGGCCGTGTCCAAGGAGGAGACCGAAGCGATCCGCCGCGCGCTGCAACGCGACAAGGTCGAGTAGGAGCTACGACGATGAAGCTGACGGCCATGCTCTTCTTATCACTGGACGGTGTGTACCAGGGACCCGGCGGCCCTGATGAGGACCGGCGCGGCGGATTCGATCGCGGCGGCTGGCTGGCGCCGTACGCCAACGATGAGACCTGGCAGTTCATCACCTCGGTGTACGAGCGCGCGGACGCGTTGCTGCTCGGTCGTAAGACGTGGGACATCTGGGAGTCGTACTGGCCGCTGCACGACTCCGGCGACCCGGTCTCACACGGAATCAACGTGCTGCCCAAGTACGTGCCCTCGACGACCCTCACAGACCCGACGTGGCAGAACACCCACGTAATCGGCGGTGACGTCGAGGTGGCGGTGCGCGAGCTGAAGGCACAGCCCGGGCGCGAGCTGCAGGTCCATGGCAGTGGCGCCCTGCTGCGCTGGCTGCTGGAGCATGACCTGGTCGACGAGCTCAACCTGTTGATCTACCCGGTGGTGGTCGGTGACGGGCTGCGGCTCTTTCCAGAGCACGGGCCGACGCACGACCTGACGCTGGTCGAGTCGCGAGCGACGCCGAAAGGCGTGACGATCCTGACCTACAGGCCGGACGGCCGGGCGACGTTCGGAGATATCGCGACCTGACGCGAGCGACCGCGGCGTGACACGAGAGCTGTCACGCGCCGAGCGGAGACTCGGACCGTGGCCATCGAAATTGCTCTTCCTGAAGTCCGTCCCAGCCGAACTGGCGCCAGAGCACCAATCTCGCTCGAGGTCGTCGCCGGCCTGCTCGCCGGTCTCAACCGTGAGCAGCGCCGCGCCGTCACGCATGGAGACGGCCCACAGCTCGTAATCGCCGGGCCAGGAACGGGCAAGACGCAGGTCGTCACGCACCGCCTCGCGTGGCTGATCGCCACCGGCCGCGCTCGTCCGAGCGAGATCCTCGCCCTGACTTTCACGGACAACGCCGCGTCGGAGATGCAGGAGCGAGTCGATGTCCTGCTGCCCTACGGCATGGCGGACGCGCACATCCACACGTTCCATGCCTTCGGCGACCGAGTCCTGCGCGAGCACGCGTTCGAGCTTGGGATGGCCGGCGACGTGCGGCTGATCAACCGAGCGGAAGCAGTGGTCCTGCTGCGCGACCACCTGTTCGAGCTCGGCCTCGACCGTTACCGGCCTCTTGGCGACCCAACGCGCTTCCTCGAGGCGTTGGCCGACCTCTTCAGCCGGGCCAAGGACGAAGGTGTCGACCCCGCCATGCTTGCCACGCACGTTTCGCGCCTGGCGGCGACGGCCCCGAAAGATGACGCGGTCCTGGACACGGTTGCTGCTCGCTCGGAGATTGCTTCGGCATACGGCAAGTACCAGTCCCTGCTGGCCAGCAACCGGCTGATCGATCATGGAGATCAAGTGGCTCTGCCACTTCGCCTGATGAACATTCGTCCGGCTGTGCGAAGAGAACTGGTCGGTCGCTACCGCTATCTATTGGTCGACGAGTTCCAGGACATGAACCGCGCCCAGATCGAGTTGGTCATGGCGCTCACCAACGAGCCTCGCAACGTGACCGTCGTCGGCGACCCGGATCAGGCCATTTACACCTTCCGGGGTGCGGCCACGGACGGCATCGCCCGCTTCGCCGCCGCGCACTCGGACCTTCGAACGGTCACCCTGCGCACCAACTACAGGTCACATCGGCCAATCATTCGTGCCGCTCAGCGGCTGATCAGCCATGCCCGGCCATCGAGCTGGCGACCAGCCGACAATCACGTCACGGCCGCCCACAAGTCCAGCAAGCCGGAACCCGTCCACGTCGTCAGCTACGCGACTCCGGACGAGGAGGCGGACGGTGTGGCGGATGAGATCGTTCGTCGAATCCGTGGCGGCGATCGACCTCGCGATCTCGCAGTTCTGACGCGGAGCAACGTCGAGCTCGGCCCCATCGTTCGCGGCCTGACTCTCCGCGGCGTCCCGGTTCGGAGTCACTCCAGGTCCGACTTCTACGCCCAGCCGGCAGTCCGGCCGCTGCTCGCCTTCCTGCGCGCGGTGACCGATCCGTCGAACACGGTCGAGCTCTACGTCCTCGCCAGTTCGTCGCCGTACGGCCTTGGTGGCGCGGATCTGACCGCGTTGATGGCCGCATCGCGGCGTCGCAATCGGCCCTTCTGGGAGGTCCTGAGGGAATCAGTCGATCACCCAACTGCGGGAACCTCCGACGCCTTCAGCAGTTCAGCCCTGCGGCTGGTGAGCGACGTGCGTGCTGCGATGGACCTCTCGCACGAACGAACTGCGGCCGAGGTCCTGTACGACCACCTGCGCCGCAGTGGCCGTCTCGCGAAGCTGGCCGGCGAAATTGATCCAGCCGACGCGAACGCCGTGGCGCGCTTCTTCGACATCGTCAGGTCGAGGGAGGCGCTGATCGTCGATCCGCGCGTCCCGTCGCTCGTGCCCCACCTGGACGCACTGATCGAGGCGGAGGACGAGCAGGCGGACACAGGTCCGCTGGATGCCGACGCCGTCTCCGTACTGACCGTTCATCGCGCCAAGGGCCTCGAGTTTCGCGTTGTCTACGTCGTCGGCCTGTCGGATGGCCGTTTCCCAGCCCGGGGCCGGCCAGCTGGCCTGACGCTGCCGTGGGGAGAGATCAGGGGCGACCTCGACGATCAGACGGAAGAGCAGCTGGACGAGGAGCGCCGGCTGTGCTTCGTCGCCATGACTCGGGCACGTGACGAGCTGTGGCTGAGTCACCACTCGAGTGGTCGGGGAGGTCGAGGCAGCCGACGCGCGTCGCAGTTCATTGCCGAGGCGCTAGATGTGGTTCCGCAGTCCAGCGCGGCTCCGGCTAACCCAATGGAGCGCATCGAGATCGCGGCGCCTAGCCCAACGCCTCCAGCGTCACCTGCCGAACCGGCCAAGCGCTCGCCATCTGCGAAGCCCACCTTCAGCTTCTCGCAGCTGGAGGACTATCTCGAGTGTCCCGAGCGGTATCGGCTGCGACACGTCGTCGGCGTGCCCAGCCCGCCCCATCACGCCCTGTCGTACGGCCGCGCCATGCACGAGGCGGTTGCCTATTTCCACCTGGAAGCAGGACGTGGACAGGCTCCATCTGAGGAAGAATTGCTCGGCGCTTTCGATCGCGCCTGGCGGTCGGAAGGATTTCTGTCGCGCGAACACGAGGACGCCCGCTACAAGGCCGGCCGCATCGCACTGTTGAGCTTCCGAACGGCCCAGCTTGCGGATCCCGCCCGAGTAGTGGCGGTCGAGCGCCCTTTCGAGTTCGACCTCGATGGCGTTCGCATTCGCGGCCGAATGGACCGCGTGGACGACGGTCCGAATGGCAAGGTGATCGTCGACTACAAGTCATCGAACGTGACCGAACAGCGCAAGGCCGACGAGAAGGCACGCAACTCGCTCCAGCTGCAGGTCTATGCGATGGCCCAGGAGGCCACGTCCGGTGAGCTGCCCACGGAGCTGCAGCTCCACTTCCTCGACAGTGGCGTTGTCGGGCGGACGCAACCGAGCGCTGACCGACTCGAGCGCACCAGAACGAAGATCGGCGCCGCTCTCGAGGGCATCGCCGGCGAGGCCTTCCCGGCCAAGCCGAACGCGATTGCCTGCGGCTACTGCCCGTTTCGGCAGATCTGTGCGTCGAGCGCGGCGTGATGCGCTGATGTCCCGGCTCGCACCCCGAGAGCGACCTACACTCGGCCGTGGATGGCACGACAGTGAACAGCCGCGACCGGCTGGCCAGCCTGGCCCTGTTCGTCGCGGCAGCGGTGGCGTGGCTGGCGGTCGGCTACGTACTGACGACCTACGATCCGCGCGGCCAGGCCTGGGTCCTCCTCGCCGGCGGTCTGCTGCTCGGCCTGGCAGTGGCCCTCACGCTCGCGCCGCTGCTCTGGCTGGCGGTGTTCGTCCGTCATCGACGCATCGCCTATCGCGGCGATTGGTGGCGCGCCAGCCGCCGCGCGGCGCTCGTTGCGCTGGTAATTGTTCTGTTCGTGGTCCTGCGCGGCCAGGAGGCGCTCAGCCTGCCACTGGCGATCTTTGTCGTGGCCATGGCCGCATTGGTCGAGGTGACCTTCTCACTTCGCCGCTGAGCTGCGCCGCTGAGGTGCGCCTGACCATCGGGCTACGAACAATGCGTGACGGTTAGGCGTAGCATTCGTCGCGGGCGCCCTGCTGGACCGAGGCTCGGAACCGGCGGCGACTCGCCCGCGAGGGACGTGCGATGACCGACCAGCACGCTCCGCCCGACTTTGCGCGAATGAACGGTTGGGATGCGCCGTACCCGGTGTACGAGCGTCCCGAGGTTCCCGCGTACACGGGCGTGACACTCAGTTACTGCAACCGGCCGCTGATCGAGAGTGACGACGAGCTCATGGCTCGCGCGCCCGATGTGGCGATCATCGGTGCCCCGTTCGACGAGGCAGTCTCGTACCGACCGGGAGCCCGTTTCGGACCACGTGCCATCCGCCAGGCCACGTACACACAAGGCGGCCACTCGCTGCAGCTCGGCGTCCAACCGTTCGAGGTGCTCGATGTCGTCGATGCCGGGGACGCGAACGTTGTGCCATCGGCGCTCGAGCGCGGCCACGCGATGATCTACCGCAAGGTCCTCGCCGTCGCGGAAACGGGTGCGATCCCGATCATTCTCGGCGGCGATCACTCGATCACCTGGCCGTCGGCCAGTGCAGTCGCCGCGGTTCGCGCGCCGGGCAGCATCGGCATCGTCCATTTCGACGCGCACGCCGACACCGCGAATAGCGACTGGGGAGTGCTCGCCGGACACGGCACGCCGATGCGCCGACTGATCGAGTCGGGTGCCGTCAAGGGCAGCAATTTTGTCCAGGTCGGCCTACGTGGCTACTGGCCGCCGCCCGATGTCTTTGCGTGGATGCGTGAGCAGGGCATGCGCTGGCACTTGATGCGCGAGATCGAGGAGCGTGGCGCCGAGGCAGTGATCGACGATGCGATCGCCGAGGCGCTCGACGGTCCCGACGCGGTCTACCTGTCGATCGATGTCGACGTGATCGATCCCGGCATGGCGCCCGGCACGGGCACACCCGAGCCAGGCGGTCTGCTGACGCGCGAGCTGCTGCGCGCCGTCCGGCGAATCGTCGGTCGCGTGCCACTCGCGGCGATGGACATCGTCGAGGTTTCGCCGCCGTACGACCACGCCGACGTGACGGCGGCCGCCGCGCACCGTTGTGCGCTCGAGGCCATCAGTGCCCTTGCCGTGCGCCGGCGC
>DASQLS010000024.1:0-4416 GCA_035629915.1 Candidatus Limnocylindrales bacterium
CTTGGACGCCGAAGACCACGAGATCTTGCTCGAGCCGATCAGGCAGGTCACTGCAAAGGGTGGGCAGTGACAGATCGAGCGCCGAGCAGCCTGATCGTCGGTGTCATCGGCGCCGGCACGATGGGCGCAGGGATTGCCCAGGTGTGCCTCCAGGCCGGACACGAGGTTCAGCTGCATGACGTCGATCACGCCGCGATCGAGCGCGGCCGCGGCCGAATAGTCGACGGCCTCGCGCGCCTGGTCGACAAGGGCCGCCTCTCAGACGACGACCGGATGGGGATGCTCTCGTCACTCCGCGACGCCCACTCGCTCCACGAGCTGGCCGCCGAATCGGATGTGGTCATCGAGGCGGCACTCGAGGACATCGAGCTGAAGCGCACGATCTTCCGCGCCCTGGCAGCCGAGGCACGTCCAACGACCCTGTTGGCGACGAATACGAGTGCCCTGAGCGTGACCGAGATCGCCGACGCGAGCGGAATTCCGGAGCAGGTGCTCGGCCTTCACTTCTTCAATCCAGCGCCGGTCATGCCGCTGGTCGAGGTGGTCGTCGGCGAGAAAACCGTGCGCCAGACCGTCGATCGCTCGATCCAGTTCGTGACCGAGCTTGGCAAGGAGCCCATCGTGTGCCTGGATTCGCCGGGCTTCGTGGTCAATCGGGTCAATCGGCCGTTCACCCTGGAGGCCCTGCGCATGCTCGAGGCCGGCGAGTCGGAGGTCGAGCAGATTGATCGGGCGGTCCAGTCGGCAGGCTATCCAATGGGGCCGTTTGCGCTGATGGACCTCGTTGGCGTGGACGTCAACCTGGCCGTGGCCACTGCGCTGTGGGCGGGATTCGATGAAGCCGTTCGTTTCACGCCCTCGCCGATCCAGCGCGCGCTTGTAGACGCGGGTCAGCTGGGCCGGAAGTCCGGCGCGGGATTCTTCCGCTACGAGGATGGTCGCCAGAGCGGACTGGCCGACCTACCCGAAGCGGTTGTTCCGATCACCGGCCCGGGACTGTCCGACGACGAGATCGTGGCGCGGATCGAGCTGGCGATCATCAACGAGGCCTACCACGCAGCGGGCGAAGGAGTCGCTCATCCGCCGGAGATTGATCGGGCGATGAAGCTCGGCGCCAACCATCCGTACGGGCCCTTCGAGCGTGCCGGGCAGGTTGGCCTGCGCGCCCTCGTCGAGGGCCTGCGTGAGCTGGAGCAGCGCTACGGCGAGCGCTTCCGGGTAGCGCCGTCTCTCTGGCAGATCGCTTCCATCTGACTGTCGTCGGGTGTAATCTCGACGGACCGCGACTCCCGCGCGCAAACCCGCTCCGGCGCTCACGCAGCCGATCGATTGGGTCAAAGGGGACACCGGTCCTCGGGATGCTGGTCACCGGTTCATGCCGGCGATCGCTGCGCAGCGTGAGTGCGAGGCGAGCGCCCGCATGGGAGCCGAAGACGTGACTCAGAACAGGACTCTCAAGCGCCAGGTGCGCGCGCGTATGTCCAAGACCGGCGAGCGGTATACATCTGCCCGTCACCAGGTGCTGGCCAAGGCACCGACTGTCGAGCCACCCGCCGCCGAGCCCGTGGCGCCGACGCTCGTCGCCGATGAGCCGCTGCACGGCCCAACAAGCAGGTCCTGGAGCGAGTGGGTGCGTCTGCTCGACGAATCTGGCGCGGCCGAGAAGCCGCACACCGAGATCGCGCACTGGCTGAGCGCCGAGCACGGCGTCCCCGGCTGGTGGACGCAGGACATCACGGTCCGCTACGAGAAGCACATCGGCCGCCGAGTGACCCTCCAGCGCGGCAAGACGTTCTCCGCGACCGGCTCCCGGACGGTCGGCGTGCCTGTTGCATCCGCGCTGGCCGCGTGGCTGGACGACGATATCCGCGCGAGCTGGTTGAGGGACGTCACCCTTCGTCTGCGTTCGGCCCGAACGGCCAGTTCGGTGCGCTACAAGACGGCGCGTTTCGACGTCAACGACGGGGAGGGACGCGTCGTCGTCAGCTTCGATCCCAAGGGTGACGCGAAGACTTCGATCGCGATCGAGCACGAGAAGCTGCCTGACGCGCAGTCGGCAGCTCGCTGGAAGACCAGCTGGCGTTCCCATCTGGGCGCGCTCAAGGAGTTGCTCGAGGCGATCGCCTGAGTTCCAGTCGGTCTCAGTACGCTTCAGAGGGCGACAAGGAGAACTGCCGCCCTCTGATCGACATAGGCCATCACCGCCAGAACGCTGCCGTCTGGAGCCGGCGCCACGGAGCCTGCACCGTTGTAAAGCTGCCCTGGGATGTGAACTCGGCTGAGTGCGCCGTGTCTCACGATCGCCAGGTCTCCGGTTGACTCCACCGTCTCGTCGAACCACAGGACGTGGGTCGTCTCGTCGTCCGAGGACGAGAACGGCGTGATGTGGCCAACATTTGCCCACTGACCTCGCAGTTGGCCGTCCATTCCCATTAGCGCGGCCGAGCCGATGCGGTCGTTCACCAACAAGCTGCCAGAAGCGTCCCACTGGACATGGAAGTCATCGAACGGCACCGGCAGGTCCAGCGTTTCTCTGGACACAAGGTCGGTCACCCGCGCGACCGAACTCTCCGCAGATGAGATCCGAACGGTGCGCGTGAGGTCAGCATTTAGTAGTCCACCGCCGCGGGCAAACCTGGTCATGTCGGGATAGCTCAGCGTCTCCCACCAGCTGTCGCGAGCGGGCCCGCTCTGGAGCGGGTGTTCGACCAGCACTCGATCCCCGCCCCGCGACCAGCGAATGGCATGGCCGCGCAGGGCTTCCGAGAAGCCATCCTCCACCGTCCACGTCCTGAAGGCGACCTCGCGGTAGAAACCAACGTTCGGTCGACAGATCCAACACGTCGGGACGGCGAGGGCGCCGGCGCCGCTCGACCGTGACGCTGCAAGGTTCTCGCCGAGCGCCTCCACGTGATCCGACCCAAGCTGCGCAAGATAGGAGGTAGCGCCCTCCGGCTGGCGCATCTCGTTGTAGACGTATTCGCCCTCATCTCCATATCGGGTCAGGACAAGCCTCTCGCTGTCCAGCCAGAGTCCCTCATCGAAGTCGGTGATCGTTTGGATGAGCTGGCCGGCGGCGGAGAACACATCCATAGCTGGAGAATGTCCCACTTCAGTCCGAGGTACGAGGAGGTGGCGCGAGTCAGGCGACCAGGCCAACCAGCGCAGTTTCGTGTCGATGACGCCCGGAATCGGCGTCCAGTCTTCGTAGTCGACTGCGGTAGGCGTTGGACGTGGCGTCGCGGAAGGGGGCGGCGGGTCGGATGGCGGGGCAGTCGGCACGGGGGACGGCGGGGCACTGGACGCGGCAGCGGCCACTGGCGAAGTCGATGGACTCACGCTGACGAGCGCAGGGCTAGACGCGCAGCCAGCAAGAAGCACGGCGATTACGGCGACGGCAAGCCGACTCATTTCGAATCAGCGCTCCTGTGTTCTAAGACGTCGTTGACATCGGTATGACGATATTTGGCCTTCACCAGTAGCGCGCAATTTGTATGCGTTCAAGTTTCTGAGCACGTCCGGTAGTACCACCGGCTATCAGCGTGACCATTGGGCCATGCCGGTGCGAATATGCACCGCTCCTACAATCGGGGTCATGACTCGAGCCATGGATCGACCTGCGCGTGAAGCGTGGATCGTCAGCGCAGTACGCACGCCCGTCGGCCGCTACGGCGGGGCGTTGGCACGCGTGCGCCCGGACGATCTTGCCGCGACCGCCATCAAGGCCGCGGTCGAGCGCTCGGGTGTGGCCCCGAACGAGTTCGAGGACGTGATCCTCGGCTGTGCCAACCAGGCCGGCGAGGACAACCGCAACGTGGCGCGCATGTCGGCCCTGCTGGCCGGCCTTCCGATCGAGATCGCCGGCCAGACGGTGAATCGGCTGTGCGGCTCGGGCCTGCAGGCCGTCAACTCGGCTGCCCACGCGATCATGGCCGGCGACGGCGACGCGTTCGTGGCCGGTGGTGTCGAGTCGATGACTCGTGCGCCGTACGTGATGGCCAAGGCCGAAGGCGCCTACGAGCGTGGCCCACGTGAGACCTATGACACAACTCTCGGTTGGCGCTTCACCAACCCGCGCCTGGCCGAGATGCACCATCCCTACTCGATGGGCGAGACCGGCGAGAACGTCGCCGAGCAATGCGGTGTGTCGCGTGACGAACAGGACGCGTTCGCCCTGCGCAGCCACGAGCGCGCCATCCGCGCCATCGACGAAGGCCGCTTCACGAACCAGATCGTGCCGGTCATGGTCCCGCAGGCGAAGGGTGAGCCGGTCGCCATCGATCGCGACGAGCATCCGCGCGCCGACACGTCAATGGAGGCGCTCGGTCGCCTGCGGCCGGCGTTCCGCGAGGGTGGCACGGTCACGGCCGGCAACAGCAGCGGCATCAATGACGGCGCGAGCGCGACGGTGATCGT
>DASQLS010000025.1:0-3399 GCA_035629915.1 Candidatus Limnocylindrales bacterium
CGTCGTGAAGGTAGCAATCATCGGAGCAGGCAACGTCGGGACCGCATTGGCCGACTCGGCGATCAAGGCCGGACACGACGTGACGATCACCGCTCGTACGCCGGAGAGCGCCAAGACGACCGCGAATCAGACCGGCGCCCAATCGATCGATAACACAGGTGACGCGGCCCGTGGCGCAGAGATCGTCATCCTCGCCGTCCCCTACTCGGCGCTTGACGAGGTCGTCAGCGAGGCTGGCGACGCGCTCAACGGCAAGATCATCCTGGACGTGACCAACCCGGTGGCGCCAGATCTGTCGGGCCGGCTGACCGAAGGGACCTCTGCCACGCAGGAGATCTCGGATCTCATTCCCAGCGCCCAGGTGTTCAAGGCGTTCAACACTCTCTTCGCGTCGCGCATGGCCGCTCCCGACGTGGACGGCACGGTCGTTGACGGCTTCGTCGCCGGCCCGGACGGAGAGGCAAAGCAGACGGTGCTCGGTTTCGTCGAGTCGCTCGGCTTTCGTCCCATCGATGCCGGCCCGCTGACTCTGGCCGCGGCGCTCGAGGACATGGCGCTGCTCAACATCGGCCTCAACGCCCGCCAGGGACTCACGTGGCAGAGTGGCTGGAAGCTCGTCGGCCCGATGAGCAAGGCCGCCTGACCCGGCGAACCTCCAACAGCTCACACTCCATCAGAGCCCGGTGTCATTGACATCGGGCTCCTTTCGCGCGCTCGGCGGATCGTCTGAGATCATCCGCAGATGAGCGACTTCAAACTCGGCGTCCTCCTCTGGAGCCAGGCCACCGATTGGCCATCGTTCGAACGCGCGGCGCGCAAGGTCGACGAGCTCGGATACGAACACCTGTGGGCGTGGGACCACCTGCACGCCATCTTCGGCGAGCCCCAGCAGCCGATTTTCGACGGGTACATGTCACTCGCCGCATGGGCGAAGGCGACCAGCAGGGTCCGTCTGGGTCTGCTGGTCGGAGCCAATACCTTCCGGAACCCGGGTTTGGCGGCAAAGATGGCGACCACGCTCGACCACATCAGCGACGGACGCGCGATCTGCGGTCTCGGCGGCGCCTGGTTCGAGTACGAGCACTCACGCCACGGGATCGACTTCGGTCGCAGCCCGGGCCAGCGTCTCGACTGGCTCGACGAGGCCGTGGCGGCGGTGCGAACGATCCTCGACGGCGGTTCGGTCACCTCGCCGCCCGACGGTCGCTACCAGTTCGACGACCTGCGCCAGGACCCACCGCCGATCCAGCAGCATCTGCCGCTGATGATCGGCGGCTCGGGCGAGAAGAAGACACTGCGCACCATCGCGCGCTACGCCGACATGTGGAACGGCATGGGCAAGACGGAGACGCTCCGGCGCAAGATGGACGTGCTGTTCCAGCACTGCTCAGACTGCGGTCGCGATCCAGCCTCGATCATCAAGACGGTCGGTTGCAAGCCGATCATCCGCAGTAACGAGAAGGACGCCCAGGCTCTGTGGCGTGCCCAGATGGCTCACAACAAGACGTCGATGTCACATGTCGAGGACGACGCCACCTTCATGGTCGGCACGCCCGAGCAGGTAGCCGAGCGACTGATCGAGGCGCGCGACCTGGGCTTCACGGAGGCCATCGCCGAGCTTGCCGCGCCCTTCGACGACGAGACGATCGAGCGCTTCATCGGCGAGGTCAAGCCACTCGTGGACGCTGCGTAGGGACTGACGGGCGACCCTCTGCCGCGGACACTGATGAGCCGCCCGCACTGGGGTACGGACGGCTCACGGTCGTGAAATGCCGAGGCCGGGCCTTCACTCCGACAACTTAGCACCCTTCCCAGTGGTGTCAAGCCACGTCCTAGGCGTCAATCGAGGATGCTGATCGACGGATTCAAGGGGCGACCAAGGAGATTGCCGAGCCGGCGGCCCTCACTGTCGATGGCGTTTCGCGGGACTCGGCCCGCTTCGCTGAACCAGGCGATGTCGAGCGTCTCGTCTTCGACAACCCATGTTCCCGCCACTGCGCCGCCGGCAATCACCACCGGTGAGATCCAACCGCTCTGCAGACTGACCTTGCTCCGCCGCGTAGCGGCAGTAACGTGGCCATCGGCCGTGCCTGGACCGAGCACGTACTGGTCAAATCCGCCGAGCAGCCGCACTTCGCTGGTCGGCTTGGTGGCCGCCAGCTCGTCCACGTCGGTAGCCACCGCATAGGCCTCCTCCCCATCGACCTCGACCGTTGCCAGCCGGTCGCCGGCCGAATCGAACCAGCCGCGCAGCCGCTTGCGACCGAACCCCCCGCCGGCCAGCCAGTTGTCGAAGCGGTCGATCGTCGCCGGGCCGTAGACGCTCAGGTAAGCCACGATCACGTCGGGTGCTGACTCGTCGGCGTCGGGAACTCCTGCCCACGTGGGGCTGGCGACATTCGGCCGCATGAAGGTCACGTTCCGGCCGCGGCTGGGTCCGAAGACGATGTCTCCCTGCCACGCCAGAGGCTTCAGAACGGTGCCCCAGCCGGAGCGCATCGCTTCGCCCATGTGCCTGAAGCGTCGCTTTGCTGTGATGCCCGCGATCAGCTCCTCGCGGGTCAGCGCTTCGTCGCCGAGCACCTCGGTGACGACCTCGCGAAGCTTGTCCATGTCCGCCGGCGAAACGCCGAAGTAGCGTTGCCACACGGGCCGCTCCCAGGATCTGCCGGCCGCGATCAGCGACAGGTAACGGCCACCCTGGTCGGGCGTTAGAAGGTGAAGAGCACCTCGCATCGCCCACGTCTTGATGAGTCGACCGGCGCCGATGTCGCGCGCTACTGCACCGGGTTTCGAGCTTTGCTGACGCAGCCGAATGGCCAGCTCTGCCGACGATGCAACCTGCGCCTGCACGCCGCACAGTCGATCGACGACCTCCGGCGGCGAAAGCTTGCCGAGCGGCACGAGAAGCTGGCGGCCCATCCGCCACGCGAGCGCCTGCCGCCAGGTGATGCGAACCGGCGCCGCCACCGACTAGTGGAGCGTGGCGAGGAAGCGGAATACCGGCATGGCCGCCGCGTAGCCGTCGGCGATCAGGTCCGGCAGGCCGGCGGACAGCACCTCCTTATCGGACAGGCGCCGCCCGAAGATGACGTCCTTCCAGCGGAGCATGTCGGCCATCGGATGGTCGGCCGGAAAGCCCGGCGGGACGCGCTTGAGCGACTCGTGGGTATGAACCCCTTCCTCGAACCAGGCGATGAAACCCGGCTCGTTGATAGCGGCTGTGACCCTGTCCGGCTCGTCGCGGATGGCCGCGCGCAGCGCCTCGAGGCGCGACTTGCCCGGCATCCACATCCCGCCGCCCACGTACATCTCGCCCGGCTGGAAGTTGAAATAGCCACCGTTGCCGTGGGCGTCGGCGTCGATGACCGCGCCATCCGCGCCGTGCTCGACCCACGG
>DASQLS010000026.1:0-4518 GCA_035629915.1 Candidatus Limnocylindrales bacterium
CGGTTGGGAGCGACGATCGCCGGACATGATCATCGAGCTGTTCGACAGCAACATCGACTACCGGCCGGACCCGTTCGCCGAGCCGCTGATCGGACTGAACGCGGTGCGCGCGTTGTGGAACGATGCCGTCGCCGCCCAGGAGCACGTCGACTTCGACGCTGAGAGGATTTGGGTCAGTGGTTCGACCGTGCTGACCAGCTGGCACGTTGCCTACACCCGCGCAGCCACCGCGGAACGGGTCCGAGTGCGCGGATTCATGACCCTTGAGCTGGGCGACGATGGCAAGGTGGCGCGGCTTCGACAATGGCCGCTCGAAAGAGAGGTCGGCAGGGACCGAACGACGAAGGGAGGTGCGAGCGATGGCGGGTGACATCTCGTTCGATGTGGTCAGCGATTTCGATCACCAGGAGCTGGTCAACGCGCTCGATCAGGCACGGCGCGAGATCGGCACGCGCTACGACTTCAAGGGTGCCAAAGCCGAGATCGAGCTGGGCAAGGAGGAGATCGTCCTCCGGGCCGACAGCGAATCGCGCGCCAAGTCGATGCGCGACCTGATCGAGTCCAAGGCGATCCGGCGCAACCTGTCGCTCAAGATCTTCGATTGGGGCGAGATCGAGGAGGCCGGTGGCAACACCGTCCGCCAGAAGGTCGGCCTGCGTCGGGGCTTGCCGGACGATCTGGCCAAGAAGATCACCAAGCTGATCCGCGATGACTACCCCAAGGTCAAGTCGCAGATCCAGGGCGACGCGATCCGCGTCAGCGGCAAGAGCAAGGACGAGCTGCAGAAGGTGATCACTCGGCTGCGCGAAGAGTCGGAGGGCTATCCCGTGCCGCTCCAGTTCCAGAACTACCGCTGAGGCGGAGGTGTCCGCCGACAACCGCGTGGTGCGGGTAGTGATGATCCTGGTTGCCGCCGTGGTGATCATCGGTCTGCTGTTCAGCTCAGTTCGTTTCGCGCTCTGATGCAGCGCACAGATCGCCAGCGGCGCGATCGTCGCGGCGCCCCCCGAACCCGGGCGCCGGCCGGTCACACAGTCGCCCGGCTGATTGCCGAGGCGCTCGCCGCGGCAGGCGTCAAGTGGGCATTCACCGTGCCCGGCGAGAGCTTCCTGCCGCTCCTCGACGCGCTGCCCGCGGCCGGCATCGCGGTCGTGGCCACGCGCCACGAAGGTGGCGCCTCGTTCATGGCCGAAGCCGTCGGCCAGCTGACCGGCAAGCCGGCCGCGGTGATGGGCACGCGCGCCGTCGGTGCTGCCAACATGAGCATCGGCATCCATACCGCGCGCCAGAACTCGACGCCGATGGTGGCGCTCGTCGGTCAGGTGCGCCGCGACTTCATTGGCCGCGAGGCGTTCCAGGAAGTGGACCAGGTGGCCAGCTTCGGCCGCCTCGCCAAGTGGGCGGCCCAGATCGATGATGCCGAGCACGCGGCCGAGGTCGTGGGCGAGGGCCTGAGCGCCGCGCTCAGCGGCCGCCCGGGTCCAGTGCTATTCGCCCTGCCCGAGGATGTCCTCGACCTGCCGGTAGCGGACGACGCAACGGCCGAGATCCGCGTCGAGCGCCCCGAGCCGCCAGACTCGGACGAAGTTCAGAAAGTGATCGAGCTCATCGCGACCGCCGAGCGCCCGGCAATATTCGCCGGCGGCGGAATCTTCGCGGCCCATGCGCGCGACGCGCTGGTGAGCCTCAGTGAGCGACTGGAAGTGCCCGTATTCGCTGCCTGGCGGCGTCCAACGGCATTTCCGAACGATCACCCACACTTCCTGGGCACGACCGGATACGGGGCCGCAGCGACCGTCCTGCCGCGTCTGCGCGACGCCGACGCCCTGCTCGTCATCGGCACTCGGCTCAACGAGGTCTCGACGTTCGACTACCAGCTGCCCGCTGACTCCACCAGATGGGCACACGTCGACCTCGCGCCACTCACCGGTGGCGATGGGCGTCGCGCGCCCGACCTGGCGCTCGAGGCCGACGCCGCCGCGTTCCTGGAAGCCGCGCTCGCCGTGGAGTCTCTGCCCAATGCGCCACGCGACCGGGTCGCGCAGCTCGCACACGACCGCGGGGCCTATCTAGCTGCCTCGGCCGATGACCAGGCCGGGGAGTGGCGTGGGCCCGGGATTCGGCCGGGACTTGTGATGGACGTGCTCCAGCGAGTGTTGCCGGCCAACGCGCTGCTGACGAGCGACGCGGGCAATTTCGGGCTGTGGCTGGCCCGCGGCTTCAAGTTCGGCCGCGACGCCGCCTTCCTTGGTCCAACGTCGGGCGCGATGGGCTACGGCCTGCCGTCGGCCATTGCGGCGTCGCTCGTCGACAGGGACCGGACCGTGGTCGCGCTGTGTGGCGACGGCGGCCTGGCGATGACCATGAACGAGCTCGAGACCGCGGTCCGCGTCGGGGCTCGACCGATCGTGCTGGTGTTCGATAACCGGCGCTACGGGACGATCGCGATGTACCAGCAGGCCGAGGGCCGCGAGCCGATCGCGTCCGAGCTCGGGCCGATCGACTTCGCTGCGGTTGCCCGCGCATGCGGCGCGCAGGGCGGTCGAATCACGCGTGATGCCGAATTCGAGCCGGCGCTGCGCGACGCGCTCGCCGCCGGTCGGCCGGCACTCCTGCAGCTCGAGCTCGATCCGCGCTGGGTGTCGCCCGACAAGCCGCCGGTCAGCGCCTAGTCGGAGTCGTGGCCGTGGGCGTCGGCTGCCTCTCCCTCGTCCTCGTCGGTTTCGCTGGCCGCAACCTCGGGCACGAGGTCGCGCTGCATGGCGAAGGCACCGTACGAACCGCCAGATTCGACGTCCGGGCCCTCCGACAGCACGCGAAAGCCGATGCGGTCGTAGAAGCGCGTCGCCGACTCGTTCGCGGCGAGAACCCAGAGGATCACCTTCTCAGCGCCCCAGCGGGCGCCCCAGGCCGCCACGGCGTCGACCAACGCCCTTCCGGCACCTGATCGACGCGCCTCGGGAGCGACCCACATCGAGAACAACAGGCAGTCGGCCGGTGGCCTGCGGCGACCCTGGACGAGGCCGATCGGCTCTCCGCTCGCTACATCCCGCGCAATGAACCAGATTCGCCGCGACCCCGATGCTGAGGCGCGGGCGTTGCTCTGCCACTCCTCGTCCGGCTGGAGCGCCGCGTCGGCGTGGCGCTGGCCGAACGCCTCAGGCGCGTCGAGCAGGCTGCGCAGGCGCATATCGCGCAGAATCTGCCACTCGTCGGGCGAGATCCGCTTTACGTTGAAGTCCGGGTTCGCGTCGTCAGTCATGGCCGCGGAGCGTAATGGAAGTCGCGTTCGGTGGGGCAGGGGTGGGATCGGCTTGCACGTGCCTGAAGCGGTCCAGCACCAGGTCGCAAGCAAGCGGATCGCCGTACCGCTGTACATTTGGCCGGTCCCATGTTGATCGCCCTGTTGCGCCGCGCGCTCATGACGCTTGCCCCGGCGGTCGTAGCTGTCGTCCTCGTCGTGGCGCCCACGGCGGCGCAGGGCATCCCGCAGCTGAGCGACGCCATCACCGATCAGACGGGTGTGCTCGCCGACGATCGGCCTGAGATTCAGGACGCCCTGGAGAGCCTCTTCGATCGAACCGGCGTGCAGCTCTACGTCCTGTTCGTCGATACGACGGATGGCTTGGAGATCACCGACTACGCCGAGCAGGTTGGCGAGCAGAGCCTCGAAGCGGAGGACGCGTTGCTGGTCGTCGCCCTCGACGATCGGACGGACGCAATCAACATCGGCAGCGAGCTGCGCGACGATGTTTCCCAGACGGCCATCGACCAGGTCCGTACCGACGTTCTCGAGCCTGGCCTTGCGTCGGGCGACTTTGGCGGAACGGTTGTCGACACGGCCGACGCGCTTGGCGAGGTCTTTCCCCAGACGGCACCAACGGCCGGGCCAACCGCCGCTGCAACGGCCGGTCCCGTCACGCCGCCTCCGACAGAACCCGGCCAGGGTGGCGGGAGTGGCTCATTCCTGCTGGTGCTGATCGGCGGAATCGTGCTCATCGTCGGCGGGGTCATCGTCTTCAGCCGCATCGGACGGCTGCGCACCGAGCGTCGCGAGGCTTTCGAGGAGGCGAAGCAGCAGGAGCAGTTGGGCCGCGAGGCAAACGCGCTGCTGATCAAGACGGACGACCGGCTGCGCGACGCCGAGCAGGAGCTTGGCTTCGCCGAGGCGCAATTCGGCGCGCCGCAGGCGGAGCCGCTCAAGGCCGCGCTGGCGTCGGCGCGTGAGGAGCTCAACGCGGCGTTTGCCATCGGCCAGAAGCTCGACGACAGCGAGCCCGAGACGGCAGCCCAGCGGCGCCAGATGATCGAGCAGGTCCTCGCTCATGCCGGCAAGGCCAACGAGGCGGCCGAGAAGCAGGCCGCTGAGCTGGCGCGGCTGCGCGACCTCGAGCGCAATGCCCCGCAAGCGCTTGACGCGCTCGACGCTGAGGCCGCGCGCGTTGAAGGGGAGCTGGCAAAGCTTGAGCCGATCAGCGCGCGCCTCGAGCGTTACGCGCCGGCCAGCATCGACTCGAT
>DASQLS010000027.1:0-4192 GCA_035629915.1 Candidatus Limnocylindrales bacterium
AAACGAAAGCGTACAGCGTCCCGGTGTCGTTCCAGACAGCGTCGCTGTCGTCGGCCATGTAGGAATACACCTGCGACTGGGCGGAGGTTGTCGTGAACGTATCGTCGCCCGAGATCACGATCGGCTTGCCGAAGCCCTTCAGAGCGACGGAGTTCTCGTGGTTGTGGCGTCCCATCCCCCAAATCGGCTTGGTCTTGCCGTTGTTGATGTCATGGGCGACGACTACGCCGATTTCGCGGGAGGTTGCCGCGTAAGGCGTGGTTGGCCACTGCATACCCGTCCGGTTGACCCAATCGGTTCCTTCCTCGTTGGTGAGCAAAAGCGATCGTTTGAAGCCGTGCTCAGTCGTTGCCAGGAAGCTGGAACAGAAACGGTGGTAGTTCTCATCGTCGCCGATGACGATTGAGGCGCTCAGCACGCCCGCCGTCTGCTGGTGCAGCTTGAGCTTGCTGACCAGGGAATCGGTCATGTCGTTGGCGTTGTTCGCCGGCGACGAGACGCTATAGGGGAACGGAACCGTCGACGTCTCGTGATTGACAAAGACATCAGCTGTGCCGTTTCCGTTCGCTGCCACCGCGATGCCGTCGGGGATCGACTCGAACATGTAGTCGCCGATCGTGTCGCCGACCGTGATGATCGGCTTGACGCTTCCACCGGTCAGGTTGGTGATCATCGATTGCTGACTGGTTGTAAAGCCTGGCTTCGTCGGCTTGGCCGCGGTTGGGCCAGCGATCAAGGTGACCGCTAACAGCGCCACGATCGATAGCGCCACCAGTCTTGCCGGGCCGGACCGCGAGCGTGCAAATGAGACCATGCTGCCTCGCCCTCCTTGAGCTGCACCCCGACGCCAATTTGCTGGGTGGTCAAGATCTGCGGGGCGCGTCATTGATTTTCTCGCCGCGTGCAATACCCGCGGTCGAAGTACCTGCGTGGACTATCCGCGCGTGCGCCGGCCGCGTTTGGATGGCACTCGCCGAGTGGCGACGGTCGTAGGGCCAGCGGCGGGTCGCCGGCGGAGGAGCATGTAGGCGACGGCACCAACCGAGCCGGCGAGCAGGACGCCGAGCACAATCAGCGACGGGTCGATCGGGAAAGCGCTCTGTGACTGGGTCGGCGGCGGCGCTTCCTGACCGGTTCGCGGCCCGACGTGGATCCAGGCCGATGCGCTGGTCCCGTCCGGACTCGAGGCAATCAGCTCGATGAAGCCGCTCGGCGCCTCGGCCGGCATGGTCAGCAAGGTCTCGAAGTGACCATCGGAACCTGACCGGAGCGTTCCGAGGGTCGCCGCGTACTCATCGATGCGGAGGTTGACCTCGACCTCAGAGTCCGGCGCGAGGTCAGAGCCGATGAGCGTGAACTGCTCGCCCGGGTCGATCGCGTCATCGGTGACGAACACGAAAGACTGAGCGCCGAAGTGCCCCGCGGCCGTGCCCGCACTGGCACACAGCAGGACCAGGGTCACAGCAATGATTCGCCCGACTCTGTGCATCTCAGACAGACGATAGCGACGCCGGGACGACGCCGGAATCAACGAGGCCGGCCCTTGCGGGCCGGCCTCGAGGGTGTTTCTCCGAGGAGAAAACTATGGAACTCGGGTGATCCGAACCGGAGCCGGCGGTGAGACCGACGGCGTGTACGGGTCGTTGACGTCCAGGTACGCCTCGAGGGCGACCAGATCGTCGAGTCCGACCTGTTCGTTCGTTCCCACCGTGAAGCCGGGGAAGTCATCACCGCCGCCGGCAAGGAAGTTGTTGGCGGTGACGCGATAGCTCGACCCCGGCAGGATCGGATTTCCGTTCAGCATCATGTTGCTGACCTTGCTGCCGATCGGTGCCGACGCGGTCCACGTGTACGTAAAGCCGGCCGAGACCGGCAGGACCAACGTTCGCGGAGCGTTCGCCGACGTGACGAACTGCTGCTCGAGGATCGTCTTGATCTGAGCCCCTGTATACGTCTTGGTGGTAACGACATTGCTGAACGGCTGAACCGCGAAGGCCTCGCCGTGCGTGACTGGTTCCGGCCCGGGCGCAGTGAACGCCAGGTCGGCGCGCATGCCGCCCGGGTTCATGAACGCGATCTGGCCGGGTTGTGCGTCGGCCTGAGTCGAAGCCAGCTGGGCATCGGCGATCAAGCGACCCATCGTCGACTCGCCGGCAGCATTCGCCGTTCGAGTCAAGGGACCGGTGATGTGGCCGACCACTTCGGCGGCGATCGGGCCGGCGAAGACGTTGTATTCGGCGATGAGCGCCGTCATGTCGGCGGCCGGCGCGACGTCGCGCGTGACGATCACGTTGTTGACCGTCGTCATCGACGGGATGACGTCCTTGGTAGCGCGGCTGATGGTCAAGTCGATGTCGGTTATCAGCCTGCCCTGCGATGCGGCGCCGGTGACAACCTTGCCGTCGATCACGCAGTTGACAGCCCAGTTCGTGTGGCCGGTGATGACGACGTCGACTTCATCGTCCATCGCGGCAACGATCGGCGGCAGGGCGCCGCTTGGATTAACGCAGCTGTCGATCGAGGTCTCGGGGGTGGTGGTGCCTGTGTTCGAGGGACTCCCGCCCTCGTGGAGCAGCACGACGATGGTCTCGACGCCCTGACCCTTCAGGATCGGGACCAGGTTGTTCACCGTCTCTGCCTCATCGAGGAAGTCGACCGTGGAGATGCCAGCGGGCGAAACGATCAGCGGCGTGCCTTCGAGGGTCATGCCGATGAACGCGACCTTGACTCCGTTGAAATGCTCGATCGCGAACGGAGGAAAGATGGTGTCGCCCGAATCCTCGTAGGCAACGTTGGCGGCGAGGAACTGGAAGTCAGCGCCATCGAAGCCGTCGCCATCGCCGCAGCCGTCGACCGGATGGCAGCCGCCGTACTGCATTCGCAGCAGCTCGTCGATGCCCTCGTCGAACTCATGGTTGCCGACGCCGTTGTAGTCGAGATCCATCATGTTGAAGGCCTCGATGGACGGCTCGTCGTGGAATAGCGCCGACAGCAGCGGCGTGGCGCCGATCAGGTCGCCGGCCGATACGAACACGGTGTTCGGGTTGGTAGCCTGGAGTGAACGGACGTGAGTCGCCAGGTACTCAACGCCGCCCGCCGGGTAGCAGGTGGGCGCGGTGCACACCCCGGCAGTGAGGGCACCGATGCGATTGCCCGAGCTGGCCGCGGCGGGGAACGCTTCCAGTTGCCCATGGAAGTCGTTCAGGCCAAGGATCTGGATCGATGTCGTCTTGGCGTTTTGCTCCGCCGGACCGCCTGCTGGTGGCTTGGCGACGGCCACTGGGACTAGAACAGCCACAAGGGTGAGCGCGGCGATCAGCGCTCCGACGCGACCGCGAGCGGCAGCGATTGGCCTTTGAGTCACTTAGAGACTTCCTCCTCTTTCGCGTCCGAAATCTGGGGCGGACACGATTCGCATGCTATGTCTCCGGCATCCCGAATGCCATCCCCAAATCCCATTCTGGCCCGAATTAATCGAGAGTTAACCGGTCGGTAAGCCGACGTTGCCAGGATGTCGTGGGTGGACCTCCATCCGTCGGTCGTCGAGCGCCTCAATCGCCTCGCGCCGGACCAGCGCGCAGCGGCCACGGCGCCTCCCGGGCCTGTCCTCTGTGTCGCGCCGGCAGGCTCAGGCAAGACAACCACGCTGGTTGCACGGATCTGCTGGCTTGTCGCGAGCGGCGCAGATCCGGGCTGTGTCACGGCCGTCACGTTCAACAAGCGTGCAGCGGGCGAGCTGGGCGAGCGTCTGGCGAGTGCGCTCGAGCCACTCGGGGTCGTAGATCGTCCCGTCCGAGTTCGGACGTTCCATGCGCTTGGTCGCGAGATCCTCGCCGATGCCGGCGTCAGTGTGCGCAACCTGGTCGACAGGTCGGAGGCGCTGGCGGCAATCAACGGCCGGTCACTTTCGGGCGCCCAGCTGCGCCGGCTCGACGACGGGTTCTCGCGCCTCAAGCTGGATCTCGGCGTAGACGTTGCCCGAGCGCACCAGATTCTCGCGGAGCCGGTGTCGACACATCCTTTGCCGGCCGAGGTGATGGGCCGCTTCATCCGCTACCAGGAGTGGTTGGCGGAGCACCAGGCGCTCGATTTCGACGACCTCGTCCGGCGGGCGCTGGCGTTACTCCACGCCGATGCTGCGCTGCTTGAGCGCTGGCGCGAGCGCTGCTCGACGTTGCTCGTCGACGAGGTG
>DASQLS010000028.1:0-3909 GCA_035629915.1 Candidatus Limnocylindrales bacterium
GCCTCATCTCCGAGGAGGATCGGCACGCCCAGGTATGAACGGGCCGGCGTGCCGATCGCGCGCGTCTCGAACGTGTCGCGCTCTTCCTCCGAGTTGATCAGCAGCGGCTGGCGAGACATCAGGATGCGCGACGTCCAGCCCTCGCCGTAGTTGATCGATTCCTGTCGCTCCTGCGCGCCGTTCTCGGAGTAATACGGAAAGTCGATCTTGCCTCTTGCCTGGTCGAGCAGCCCGACGTAGACGATGTCGGCGTTGAACGTCTCGCGCACCTTGTCGCCGACCAGGTTGACAAGCGCGTCTGGATCGAGCTGCGCCGATATCGCCTGGCCAACGCTGTTGATCGTGCCCAGGTCGGCGACACGATGGCGCAGCTCGTCAAGCAGGCGGACGTTGTCCAGCGCCAGGCTCAGGCTGCCGGCAAGAGTCACCAGGAGCGACAGGTCCGCTTCGCTGAACGCGTTCTCGCGGTCAAGGTTCTGGAGCGAGATGACGCCGGTGGCTTCGCCGCCGACGATGACCGGGGCGAACACCGACGACTTGGGCGCCTCGCCCTGGATTGCGGCTGGCTGTCCGAACTCGGCCGCACGTTCCGCCGCGTGATCGTTGATCAACAGCGGCTCGCGGGTACGCAGCACGTGCGCACGCACGCCAATGACCTGGATCGGCTCGTCCGGGAAGCGAACGCCGCGCTCGATCGTGTACGGGAAGCGGATCACGCCCACATCGGGGTCGACGACTCCAATGTCGACCACCTGAGCGTCAAAGAACTCCTGGAGCTTGTCGCCCACGAGGTCATACATGGCCTGTGAATCGAGCCGTGCGGCGAGGCCGGATTGGATCGCGTTGATCAGCGTTAGCTCGGCGGCTCGCCGCTCGGTCTCGATCAGCAGCCGCTTGGTCTCGGCGATCGCTCTCGCCCGGCTCAGGGCAGAGGCGATGTGCTGGCCGACGAAGGTCAGCAGGTCCACGTCCTGCTGCGTGTAAAGCTGACCCTCTTCGTATGTCTGGACCACCAGGGCACCGATCGACCGACCGTCCGACTTCAACGGCACGCCCACCCAGTCCACGCCGTCGGCGCCGACATCCTCGACCTCTCCCATCGCGAGGAGCTGCTCGAAACGGTCTTGAGGTACCCACTGCGTCTCCCCGGAGCGCATTACGTAGGCGGTCAGCCCGCGCGCCTGACCGGTGCCAATCGGCTCCCACTCGTCCGGATCGGGTACGTCGTCGTCTACTTCGTCGGCGTAGTAGGCGTAGTTGAGGAGTTGCCTGTCCTCGTCGTAGAGGCAGATGAAGAGGTTGTCGCCGTAGGTCAGCTGCCTGACGATCTCGTGCATTCCCCGATAGAAGTCGGGCATGTCGCTCGCCGCGCTGGCCATGTCCGCGATCCGGTACAGGGCGTCCTGAAGCTGGGCACTATCAGATGCGGCGGTTCGGCCCCCTTGTCCCTCGGGCACGGGCCGATGGTATCCCCTGGTTTGGGCCTGCTGAGCCGCGGCCCGTCTTCCTACTGAGGCAGGGGCCCACCGCTGTAGCCGTGGGCGGCGATCCGTGCCGCCGTCTCGCGATACACCTCGGTGACAGGCGGGGTCTGGGCCCTGAGGCCGTCGACAAGTCGGTTGTACATCGAGAAGCCGGCCGCGATGGCCACCGCCAGTTGGACGTCGGCGTCGGTGGCGCCGGCCGACTTCGCCGCCTCGACGTCGCTCGCGGTCAGCTCGAGCGGGTTCTTGCCCACCTTCCGGGAGATCTGCAGCAGTGCCTGCATCTTGGGTTCGAAGCCGGCAAACGATCCGCTCTTGACCTCGTCGAGCAGCTCGAGGCCCGGGCCAAACTCGTCGCTGCTCAGCAGCGCCGCGCCGTGCTCGGCATGTGAATCCATGCAGAAGAAGCAGTCGTTAGCGGCGGAAACGGCGGTCGCAATCGCCTCGCGATCGAAGCGCGAGATGGTCGCGCCGGGGTAGTCGTTCACCAGCAGCTCGTCGGCCAGCGCACGCAGGTGAACCCCCATCGCCGGCGTCAGCCGCATCGCCGCCAGGATCCCCGGGACGTCGGCCAAACCACCGACGAGCACCCCTTGCTTAGCCCTCTGCATCCGTTCGTCGTCTCGGGTCATGTTCTCCCTATCCTACGGTCGTGACGGCGCGATCCCTGACCTTGGGCGGGCAAGCCTACCCGCTCGTCTTACCCAATATTCGCGACCCTCGTTTGCACGTCGCGGCAGTGATTATCACCGTCCACGTCCTGGGCCAGGTAGGCCTTCATTTCCGGGTCAGCGTGCCGCAGATCCTGGCCTCGATCCTGACCTGTTTCGTGATCGAGGTCGCGATCACCTTCTACCAGACTCGATCCTTCGTTTGGCCGGCCAGCGCGATGCTCACCGGCAGCGGCGTTGCCCTGATCTTGCGCGTGGTCGGGACCCCGCCCGATCAACCGTGGAACACGTTTGGCTGGGAGACCTTTGCCGTCATCGGCGGGCTGTCGCTGCTTTCGAAGTACGTCATCAAGTACCGCGGCACGCACGTCTTCAACCCTTCGAACATTGGCCTGGTCGCCGCGTTCGTGATTGCGTTCATCCTGGTTGGCACGTCTTTCATCGAGCCGCTCGACTTCTGGTGGGCGCCACTCAACGTCTGGATGATCACGGCCTACGTGGTGATCATTGGCGGCGGCCTGCTGATCACGCGTCGGCTCAAGCTGCTCGGGCTTGCCGCTGCCTTCTGGTTGGTCCTCGCGGCGGGGGTCGGGCTGCTCTCCGCGACCGGCCATTGCATGACCGCCAACTGGTCGTTCACTCCGGTCTGCGGCGCCGATTTCTGGCGGGTCATCGTCACCTCACCCGAAGTGATGATCTTCCTGTTCTTCATGATCACCGACCCGAAGACCACGCCTTCCGGGCGCGTCGGCAGGGTCGTGTTCGGCGCCGCCGTGGCGATCGTGTGCACGTTGTTCATGGCGCCGATGACGGACGAGTTCGCGACCAAGGTCGGGCTGCTCGCCGGTCTTGTCGCAGTTTGCGCGGTCAGGCCGCTGATCGATCGCTTCGTGCCTGAGCCGAAGTCGGCAATGGACGACCTGTCCCTGTTTGGACGCCGCTTGGTTGGCACTGCCGGCCGCGCCGCGGTGGCCGCGATCGCGGTGCTGTTGATCGGGGCGGGGATCGTGGTGGCCGGAACGCCGGCGCGAGGCGTGACCGTGCCGCCCAATCTCGAGGCGCTCAACCGCGACCCGCCGATCGTCGATCCGTCGACCCTGCCGCCGATCACCGTTCACCAGGAGGTGATCGACTTTGACCACACGCTGGCCGGCGAGGAGATGGCGTCCGTTGCGCTGCAGCTCGCCCAGAATCTCGAGATCGAGAACGTGGCGTTGTTGCGCCGCGATCCCTCGATTCTCCCCGCGGTCGACCACGGCGACCGATTGGTGGAGATGGAGGCCCGGGTTGCCGAGGCCGCCGCTGGCGAAGGGACCGTTTTGTCGCACTACGACTTCGACGCTCTCGACGTGTCGCTCCTGGTGCCGTTCGGCGCTCAGACCGGTTTGAGCCTCGGCTTCTCGGGCACGGGCACGCTGACCCAGGAGACGCTCGATGGTTCGGGCGCGCTGGGATCGAGCCAATCGACGCCCTTCAGCAACACCTTCGCCATGCGCCGCGCCACCGGCGACCGCTGGCTCATCGTCGCGGTGCTACCGGGGCCCTGAGCCTCCCGCGCGTGTCCGGGCGGCATCCATCCGGGCACCAATGTCTCGACCCGACCATTTATGTCGCGAACCGACTAATCATGACCCCGACGATCACGACTTGGCGGGCAGGCTGAGAGCCAAACCTCGCGCGATCCGATCAACGGTCGCTTCGTCGAGCAACTGATCGCGCACCACGAGCTTACGAATGGAACGCGTTCCTTCGAG
>DASQLS010000029.1:0-5006 GCA_035629915.1 Candidatus Limnocylindrales bacterium
GGCAAGACGGCGATCGCGATCGACACGATCATCAATCAGAAGGGCAAGGGCCTGGTCTGCATCTACGTCGCGATCGGCCAGAAGCTGTCGACCGTGGCCAAGACCGTGGCCGTGCTCGAGCAGTACGGCGCGATGGAGCACACCATCGTCGTCGTCGCCGGCGCCGAGGATCCCGCTCCCGTTCAGTACCTCGCGCCGTACGCCGGCGCGGCGATGGGCGAAGAGATCATGGAGAACGGCGTCCAGCTCGATGGTGAGCTGGTCAAGGACGCGCTGTGCGTCTACGACGACCTGACCAAGCACGCCTGGGCGTACCGCGAGATGTCGCTCCTGCTCCGCCGCCCACCCGGCCGCGAGGCATATCCGGGCGACGTGTTCTACCTCCACAGCCGCCTGCTCGAGCGGGCAGCGCGCCTGAACGAGGAGAACGGTGGCGGGTCGCTCACCGCGCTGCCGGTCATCGAGACGCAGGCCAACGACGTGTCGGCGTACATCCCGACCAACGTGATCTCGATCACCGATGGCCAGATCTACCTGGAGTCGGACCTCTTCAACGCCGGCCAGCGCCCGGCCCTCAACGTCGGCATCTCGGTGTCGCGCGTGGGATCGGCCGCCCAGACCAAGGCGATGAAGAAGGTCGCCGGACCGCTCAAGCTGGACCTCGCCCAGTACCGCGAGCTGGCCGCCTTCGCCCAGTTCGCGTCCGACCTCGACAAGGCCACGCGCGACCAGCTGACGCGCGGCGAGAAGACATCCGAGGTGCTCAAGCAGCCGCAGTACGAGCCGCAGCCGGTCGAGAAGCAGGTGGCCATCCTGTGGGTCGTCACCAACGGCTATCTCGACGACGTGCCGACACCCAAGGTGCGTGAGTTCGAGCAGCGCTATTACCGGTTCATGGAGGCCGAGCAGGCGGACCTGCTCAAGAGCCTCGGCGACCAGGGCGGGCTGACCGACGAGATCGTCGACGCTCTTCGCGCGGCGACCGAGTCGTTCAAGCAGACCTTCTCGGCCTGAGCGCTCTGAGCTCTAAGAGGAACTAGCCGCAAGTGCCCAGCCAGCGCGAGATCAGACGCCGCATCGCGTCCGTGCGCAACATCAAGCAGATCACCCGGGCGATGCAGTTCGTGGCCGCCTCGAAGCTCAAGCGCGCCCAGGACTCGACGCTCCAGTCGCGGCCCTACGCAGACAAGATTGACGAGGTCCTGGCCGACCTCGCGGCCGTCCTCGGCGAGGCCGAGCATCCGCTGCTCGCCCAGCGGGAGGGCGGCACGCGCTTGATTGTGCTGCTGACCACCGACCGCGGTCTGGCCGGCTCGCTCAACACCAACACCATCCGCTTCGCGGCCGAGCAGATCACCCAGCACGAGACAGATCTGAAAGTGGTCACCGTCGGGCGCAAGGGCCATGGGGCGATGCGCCGAGCCCACGTGCCGGTCGCGGCCACCTTCGATGGCTACGGCGACCGGCCGACGTTCGCGTCGGTCATCCCCCTCGCCCGATTGCTGACCGATGACTACCTCGCCGGCACGTACTCGAGCATCGACCTCATCTACCCGCGCTTCATCTCGACGCTGGCCCAGCGCCCGGTTGTCGATAGGCTGCTGCCGGTCGAGCCGTCCGATGACGTCGACGAGGGCATTCCCGGCCGCCAGTTCATCTTCGAGCCGGATGCCGATGCGGTGCTTCGCCAGCTGCTGCCGCGCTATGTGGCGACACGCGTCTTCCAGTCCGTGCTGGAGCTGACCGCGAGCGAGCAGTCGGCGCGCATGGTGGCGATGAAGAACGCGACCGAGAACGCGCAGGAGCTGATCGAGGACCTGACTCTCACCTACAACAAGGTTCGCCAGGCGAACATCACCCGCGAGATGATCGAAATCGCGACCGGCGCCAACGCGTCCTGATCGCAAAGGAGGATCGACACCAACCATGGCTGTAGCCGCAACAACCAACGGACGCGTGATCGCGATCACCGGCCCCGTCGTCGACATCGAGTTCCCGGCCGGCAACCTGCCCGCGATCTTCAACGCCGTCGAGATCCAGCGCGAGGGCGAGGATCCGCTCGTATGTGAGGTCCAGCAGCACCTTGGCAACAACTGGGTGCGCACTGTGGCGATGACGACGACCGATGGACTGGCGCGCGGTACAGAGGCAGTCGACACCGGCGCTCCGATCTCCGTCCCGGTCGGTCCGGCGACGCTCGGACGCGTATTCAACGTCCTCGGCCAGCCGATCGACGAGAAGGGCCCGGTCGAGGCGACTGAGCGCTACCCGATCCATCGCGCCGCGCCGAAGTTCGAAGAGCAGACCACCGCGACCGAGGTTTTCGAGACGGGTCTCAAGGTGATCGACCTGATTGCCCCGTTCGCGAAGGGTGGCAAGGTCGGCGTATTCGGCGGCGCCGGTGTGGGCAAGACGGTCATCATCCAGGAGCTGATCCGCAACGTTGCCGAGGAGCACGGCGGCTATTCGGTCTTCGCCGGCGTCGGCGAGCGTTCGCGCGAGGGCAACGACCTCCTCCACGAGATGACCGAATCGGGCGTCATCGAGAAGACGGTGATGGCCTTCGACCAGATGAACGAGCCCCCCGGCGCCCGACTGCGCGTCGGTCTGACCGGCCTGACCTTCGCCGAGTTCTTCCGCGACGAGGGCCGCGACGTCCTGCTCTTCGTGGACAACATCTTCCGCTTCACCCAGGCCGGATCCGAGGTGTCGGCGCTGCTCGGTCGCATGCCGTCGGCGGTGGGCTACCAGCCCAACCTGGCGACCGAGATGGCCGGCCTGCAAGAGCGCATCACCTCGACCAAGACCGGTTCGATCACCTCGCTCCAGGCGATCTTCGTGCCCGCCGATGACTACACCGACCCCGCGCCGGCGACCGCGTTCGGGCACCTCGACTCGTCGATCCGGCTCGAGCGCTACCTGACCGAGCTGGGCATCTACCCGGCGGTCGACCCGCTGACTTCGACGTCGCGCGTGCTCGACCCGAACGTCGTCGGCACCGAGCACTACGAGGTCGCGCGCGAGACGCAGCGCCTGCTGCAGGCATATCGCGACCTGCAGGACATCATCGCCATCCTGGGCATCGACGAGCTGTCCGAGGAGCAGAAGCAGACGGTCGCCCGCGCGCGGCGCCTGCAGCGCTTCATGAGCCAGCCGTTCTTCGTCGCCCAGATCTTCACCGGTCGCGAGGGTCGCTACGTCGCGATTCGCGACACGGTCGCGAGCTTCAAGGAGATCCTCGACGGCAAGGCCGATGACCTGCCCGAGCAGGCTTTCTTCCTCGCCGGCACGATGGACGACGTCCGCGAGAACGCCAAGAAGCTGAGCGAATAGGAGTAGGCATGCCGCTCCTTCTCGAGATCGTCACTCCCGAACGCCAGGTATTCAGCGAGCAGGTCGATTCGGTCGTCTGCCCGGGGATCGAAGGCGAGCTGGGCGTGCTGCCGCATCACGCACCGCTGCTGACCACGCTCGGCGTTGGCGAGCTGCGCATCAGGCGCGGCAGCGAGGAAGAGTTCTTCGCCATTGCCGGCGGCTTCGTGCAGGTTCGGCCGGACAAGGTCGTGGTCATGGCCGAGACGGCGGACATGGCCTCCGAGATCAGCCTCGAAGCTGCCGAAGAGGCCCGGCGTGAAGCCGAACGCGCCCTTGCCGAGGGCTTCGAGGAGCCGGCCGACCTGGCTCGCGCCCGAGCCTCCCTGCAGCGAGCGCTGCTCCACATCCGGGTAGCCGAGCGCCGCCGCCGCGAGGGTCCGCGCTCGCGCGGATGATCCGTGGCTGATCGTCGGTTCCATTGGGAGTACCAGGAGCTCCCCGTTGAGCGCCAGGCATTCCGGGTGACCGGCGGCCGTCCGCTCAATGGGCGGGTTCAGATAAGCGGCAGCAAGAACGCCGCGCTCAAGATGCTTGCCGCAGCGACGCTGACCGGCGAGCGCTGCACGTTCACCAACGTGCCGGAGATCGAGGACGTGCGCGTCATGGTCGAGGTGCTGCGCGACCTCGGCGTAGTCGTCGATCATCCCTCGCCCAACACGTACGAGGTAGCCGCGGGCGACGTCGAGTGGCTGTTCGTTCCGCTCGAGGCCGCGGCCAAGATGCGCGCCAGCTTCATCCTGCTTGGCCCGCTGCTGTCCCGTTTCGGGCGCGTGATCATGAGCAATCCGGGTGGTGACCGGATCGGCCGCCGGCCGGTCAACCTGCACGTCGACGCGATGCGCGCCATGGGCGCGGAGATCGAATACCGCAACGGCTACTACTTCGCGCGCACGGCCGGACGGCTGCGTGGCTCGAAGATCGACTTCCCGATGGTCACTGTGATGGGCACCGAGAACGCGATCCTGGCCGGCGTGCTGGCCGAGGGCCACACCGTCATCAAGCCGGCCGCTCGCGAGCCCGAGGTCGACGACCTGATCGCGCTGCTCCAGAAGATGGGCGCCGAGATCGAGCGCACCGCGCCGGACACGATCGAGATCGAGGGCCAGCGCAGGCTGCGCGGCGCCGAGCATCGTGTCGTGCCCGATCGGATCGAGGCGGGCACGTTCGTCGTCGCCGCGGCGGTGACCGGCGGCGACATGGTGCTCGAGAACGCTCCCTGTGAGCACCTCGGCGCATTCCTCGATGTCATATCGGACATCGGCGTCCCGGTTGCCTGCGGACGCGACACGATCGAGGTCCACTGCGACGGTGGCACGCGCGAGCTGCTCAAGCCACGCGACATCGAGACGGCCCCCTACCCGGGCCTGGCGACGGACCTGCAGTCGCCTACCTCGGTCCTGCTCAGCCAGGCCAACGGCACCAGCCGGCTCCACGAGACGATCTTCGAGGATCGGCTTGAGTGGCTCGGGGAGCTGCGCCGCCTCGGGGCGAACGTCGAGCTGCACGACGAGCAGCACGCCTCAATCCACGGACCATCAACGCTGACGGGCGGCGAGGTTGAGATGGGCGATCTGCGCGCCGGCGCGTCGCTCATCCTCGGCGCCCTGGCAGCGGAAGGAACCAGCGTCATC
>DASQLS010000030.1:0-2381 GCA_035629915.1 Candidatus Limnocylindrales bacterium
GCGCTCTGCCCGGACGCGATCTTCGTGCCCGTCAACGGCCGCAAGTACTCGGCCGCGTCGAAGCAGGTGATGGCCATCCTCGACCGCTTCTCGCCGCTGGTCGAGCCACTTTCCATCGACGAGGCATTCCTGGACCTGACCGGCACAGAGGCACTGCTCGGGAGTGGCGAGGATGCCGCGCGCGGCATCAAACGAGCCGTCCACGACGAGGTGGGCCTGACGATCTCGGTCGGCGTGGCCAGCAATCGCCTGGTGGCCAAGATCGCCTCGGATCTGCGCAAGCCGGATGGCCTGGTCGTCGTGCCGGCCGGCGAAGAACGGGAATTCCTGGCGCCGCTCGCAATCGAGCGGTTGTGGGGCGTCGGAGCGAGCACTCGCCGGGCGCTGACGGACTACGGCGTGGTCACGATCGGGGATCTCGCGGCGCTGCCGCAGAACGTCCTGGTCAGACGCTTCGGCAAGCACGGTCGTGACCTGTCGCTGCGCGCCCAGGGCGTCGGCGAGACAGTTGTCGGCAGCGACATGTCAGCCAAGTCGGTCAGCCAGGAGCACACCTTCGATGTCGACATCGAGGCGGGCGACTGGGAGTCGCTCGAGCAGACACTGCTCGCGCTCAGCGAGGGCGTGGCCGGCCGGCTGCGCTCGACCGGCGTTCGCTGCGCGACCGTAGCGGTCAAGATCCGCGATTCCGACTTCGTGACCATCACCCGCCAGCGAACCCTCGCGGATCCGACCGATTCGACGGACATGATCTGGCGCACCGCAGTCGCCCTGGCCCGCCGCGAGGTGCGCGGAATGAGTGTCAGGCTGCTCGGCGTCGCGGCGTCAGGACTTACCGAACAACAGCAGCTGACCCTGTTCGAAGCCGGTGATCAGCGCCGCAAGCGGGCGACCGAGGCGACCGATGAAGTGCGCAAGCGCTTCGGCTCACGTGCCATACGCCGGGCGCGGCTGCTCGACACCGGCGTCCGGCAGCCATTCGAGCGCGACCCGCGCCGACTGCCCCTCGTGGATCCCGAAAGACGATTCGAGGAGTGACACGCTAGCTGTCACTGACGCATCAGACGATCGCCGGGCGATGGCACGGGATGCTTGACAACCGAACATCCGTTCGACTAGCGTGCCATAGAACAGATGTTCGAAGCCCAAGGAGGCTGACGAGATGGCGATCGTAAGAGTCACACCAACCCAGGTCGAGGTCAGCTGCGGCCTTTTCGACGGCCGCCCACGCTCGATCCGCGTGGCTCACGAGAAGGTTCCGGTCATCGAGATCGCCCAGATCCGTGACGAGATCGCGGCATATCCGGTCGGACGCGGTCCGCGGCGCATCTTCGACGTGCGCACCCCGGATGCGCGTCTCCGCCTGGCGTACGAGCGCCGTGGTCGCCGCTGGCTGCTTGAGGGCCTCGAGGCGGCCTGACCTCTCCGCCGCGCGTCTCCACCTTCGGGACGCATGCGACAATCGGACATGTGGAGAGTCCCCCGGAGCGTCTAGCCGGCCTGACCCTGGCCAAGTTCTCGGAGCGGCTCGCGTCATCCGAACCGGTGCCGGGGGGTGGCAGCGCTTCTGCGATCGCCGGCAGCTTCGCCGCGAGCCTCCTGGCAATGGTTGGCCGGCTGAGTCTGGATCGGCCCAAGTACGAGGCGTACCGATCAACCAACGAGCGATCGGTGATCGCCGGAGAACGCGGCAGGAGTCTGCTGCTCGAGCTCGCCGACCAGGACTCCGTCGCATACGCGGCTTTCGCGGCGGCGCGACGAATGCCACGCGAAACGGCTGATGAGCAACGCGCCAGGAACGACGCCACCGCCGCTGCCGCGCGCGTGGCCAGCGACGTGCCACTCGCCATCGTCAAGGAATGTGCTCTGTTGCTCGACGAGATCGCGGCCGCGGCCGGGCGCAGCAATCTCAATGCATCAAGCGACCTCGAGGTCGCGGCAAGGCTGAGCGCCGCTGCAGCTCGGGGAGCGGCAGCCAACGTGTTGATCAACCTGCCGATGGTTGGTGACGAGGTCTACGCCGGCGGCACGACAGCCGAGCTCAACTACCTGCTGCGTGACCTCGATCGCGTGCTGGCCACCGTCTCAGAGGTCGTCGGCCACGGCGGATTGCGCGAACCCGAGTCCGCGTGAGCGAAGCCACGGTCCTGACCACCGAATCGGGGCCACGAACGGAATCCAGCGGCAGGTCAGCGGCAGAGCTCCATCGCGCCAAGGTCCTCGACGGGCGGCCGTTGGCGGCCGAGATGCGCCGCAACGTTCGTCGCCAGCTGGGCGCCTTCAAGCGGCGATACGGTTTCAGCCCGGTACTGGCGGCGGTAATGGTCGGCCGCGAGCGCGCGTCGAGCGTCTACGTCGAGCAGATCCTGCGCTCCACCCGC
>DASQLS010000031.1:0-15973 GCA_035629915.1 Candidatus Limnocylindrales bacterium
TGATGCTCATCCTGCTCGCCGCGATCGACGAAGGGCTCGCGGCCGGTTTCCTCGGCACGCACCGACTCGCTGACCTCCGCGACGCTCTCGATATTCCGCCCGACCAGACACCTGTAGGCGTGATCACCGTCGGCCACCCACTCCCCGATCGACGATCCGGCTCACTCAAGCGCGGCTGGGTCGCGCGCGACGACTTCACCCACTGGGACCGCTGGTGACCGCTGCTGCGAAGCTCGGGCCGGTTGGGTTTCGCATTTCCGCGACGGGGAACAGCGGGCTCGATTGGGCGAAGCTGGACGCGACGTGGGCGCTGGCCGGCGAACGGGACGTTTTCGCCGCCGGCTGGTTGAGCGATCACCTTGCCGATGTGAGTCGCGAGCGCGGCGGCCCGGCGTTCGAGGCATTCACGACCGCGGCGGCCCTGGCGCACCGGGTGCCGGGCAAGTGGATCGGCATTGCGGTCGCGGCGAACACATTTCGGCATCCGGCGTTGCTGGCCAAAGAGGCGACGCTGCTCGACATCGTCACTGGCGGCCGCTTCATCCTCGGCCTGGGCGCCGGCTGGCACGTCGGCGAGCACGAGGCATTCGGCGTCGAGCTGCCGGCGCCACGCGAACGTGTCGATCGATACGAGGCGTCGCTTCGCGTGCTGACCGCGCTGTTCAGCGACGCCGCGCGGCAATCACCCGGCGTGAGCCTCGACGACCAGATCTATTCGCTCGACCGCGCGACCAACGAGCCGCCAACGATCACACCGGGAGGTCCGCCGCTCTGGCTGGGCGGCCTGCGGCGGCGAAGCATCGAGCTCATGGCGCGCTACGGATCTGGCTGGCCGTTGCCGGGCACCCACGCCGGCGATGTCGCGTACTTCGTCGAGAAGCGCGACCAGATTCGCCGCGCGCTAGAGGCAGTCGGGCGCGATCCAGACGACTTCACGTTTGCCGCCCAGGTCGACTGCGGCTCAACCTCAGCAGAGAGACGAACGGCGCTCGAAGTCGGGAAGAGCTTTCAAGGAAGCGGCGCTGACCACGTCATCCTGGGCATCCCCGGCGGGGCGGCGCCCGACGCACTCATTCCCATGGCGATCGAAGTGGCTGGGCCGCTTCGTGATGCTTTCGGCGGCTAGCGAATCCCGGTGTCGTAGTTGATCTCGACCTCGGCGTATTGGCCGGGGACGACGACGACGGACTGCGGCTGGGCGATCGGGTACGAATCCTGGCCGGTCTCGGGCGCGAGGACGTACTCGCCGGGCGGTACGTTGACCGAGAACTGGCCATCCGACCCAGATGTGACCCGTGTCACCACGGCGCTCTCGCCGTCCAGCACCACGAGCGTTGCGGCGTAGAACGTTACGCACGGCTCTGGATCGTTAGCGCCCGGCGAGGCCTCGACGGGACACGTTGGGCTGAGCGTGACGACGCCGCGAATCCCGGACGGTGGCGACTCGGTCACAACGGGAATGCCGATTTCGCTGCAGCCGATGACGAAGACAGCCAGTCCGGTGAGCGCAAGGAATGCGGGGAGGCGCGGGAATCTCATCATCTGGTGCGTGCCTTTGTAGCAGCGACGTTCTCGCCCTGCTCGGCCGCGCGGGCCAACACCCACACCAGGTCTGCGAGGCGGTTGATGTACGGAACGGTCCACCCCGTCGCCAGCTCGACGTTGCGCTCCAGGGCGATGATTCGCCGCTCCGCGCGACGCAACACGGTGCGCGCCACCTCGAGTGCCGCTGATGCACGCGTCTCGCCGGGCACGACGAACTCGCGCGGCATCTCGACCACCGATTCCCAGCGCGCCAGCTCAGCCTCCACGCCTTCCAGCATCTCCTCGGACACGCGGGTAACTCCGTCCTCGAGCCGATCGATGGCCTCTGGATTGGTCGACAGCTGGGCGCCGACCACGAACAGCTCGCGCTGCCAGCGAAGCACTGATTCAGCGAGCTCGGTCAGGCCTGCCGTAGTGAGCTCGATACGAGCAAGACCCAGCGCAGCAACGGCCTCATCGACCGTGCCGTACGCCTCGGTCCGCGGATCGTCCTTCGCGATTCGGCCGCCGTACAGCAAGCCGGTCGAGCCGTCGTCACCCTTCCCGGTAGCGACGGCGCTCTTGGCGATCGAAGGTCGGCGGCTTACCAAACCAGGCCGGCGTCGCGCGGATCCCAGCGCTCGGCCAGCAGGGTTACTTTGACGTCGTTCTCGACGACCGACTCAACCTGCTCCTTCACCTGCTGGATCATCGCACCGGCGTAAGGGCAGAAGGGAGTGGTCAGGATCATCTTCACCTCGGTCTGCTGAGGCGACTGGATGATCTGCCTGATCAGGGCGAGCTCGACCACGTTCATGCCGATCTCCGGATCGACCACGGCGCGCAGCGCGTCCATGATCGCGAGCTCGGTCGCGCGGGCCTGGGGATCGAACGCCGCGGCGGCAGCCGGGTCACCGGCGGCTACGGCCTGCTCGGTTGGTGGCGTGGTCGTCGTGCCAGGCTCGGCCGTGGCAGTGGTCGCGTCGGAATTCTGATCAGTCATGTCGGATATAAATCCTAGCACCGGGCCGCGAAGATCAGCTGACGACGACTCCGCGGAGGTCGCGCAGGTGTTCCGGCAATCGAGCGGCCTCGTCTGGGCTGAACCCGTCGCCGCGGATCGAGCCATCGGGCTCGAAGAAGTCGGCGTAGCGAGCCTTGTTGTCGGCCGCATAGCTGAACGCCTCGGCGATGCCGACGCGACGCAGCTCCGGATGCTGCTCGATCATCTGATCGGGTCCCATGCCTGCTGCGCGCATCTCGAGCAGGTTGCGCACCGACAGCCGCGTGCCGTAGCAGAATGGCTCGCCGTTCATCACGAGCGGGTCGCTCTTGACCCACTTGATGGTCATCGAAGCGTCAGATCCACTTGTCATCGCCGATGCCAGCGCCCTTCCAGAAGAAGCGAATGATCGGATTGCCCTTGTGGTCGCCGGGCAGACGGCCGTGGTGCTTGAGCCGGTCGGCCCACCGTTCGAACAGCGCGTCGGCGACCTCGTTTTCGTCCGGGGTGAGTACCGTCGCGGCAGCCGTGTGGAGGCCGCCCAGGAGAGCCATGAAATCGCGCATCGACACGTGCCGGCGGCGGTAGATCGGAATCAGCCATTCGCCGTACTGCACGACGAAGGTGTCGTCATTCGTCTCGAGCGCCTTGGCGAGCTGCTCGATGTGGCGCGTGTAGTCGCGCAGGAAGAGGCGCAGCTCTACGTCGTCATAGCGCTCGTCGAAGCTGGGCTCGAGCTTCACGGCGTTCTGCAGGGCGAGCCGAGCGACACGGTCCGAGCTGGCGCGCAGCCGAGCCGCCGCTTCGGGAATTCCGGCGGCAACATCGGGCGGCGGGTAGCCAAGGCTTGGGTGAGGCATCGCGGCGACCTAGTCTATCGGGTGTGAGCTCGCGTCCGACCACCAACAACAAGCCGCCCGCCAAGCCCCCGCCAAGGGCGCAGCCGTCGAAGGCAGGCGACGTGGGCGACCCTGCCGAGTCGGAATTCGCCGCCAAGCCGAATTGGGTGCACGCCTTCGATCTCGGCGTGCTCGTCGGCGCAGCCTTCGCATTGGTTTACGGCTTCACCGCCGAGCCGATTGGGCTGACCTTCGGCTTGCTCGCCGTCGGCTTCATCGGCGGTATGGGGATCGGCGCGGCAGTCAAGCGCGGCGCGTGGAGAGGGCGCGGTCACCCGCCCGGGCTGCGGGTGCAGGCACTGTCACTCGCGATCGCCGTCGGTTCGTGGATCGTCGGCGTTTTCGCCGCGTACTTCTTCAGCCAGTTGTTCTTCCCCAATGCCACCAGCCCGTTACTGGAACGGATCTCGATCGCCGGCTTCTCGGACTATTTCGTCGGCCTGTTCGAGCAGATCCGATTCATCCACGCCGCGTCGCTTGCGGCCGTGGCCTACATGGCATGGCGCTGGGCGCGATGATCTGACGATGGCGAAGCTCCTGATCGCCGTCGTTCACGCACAGGACGCGGCAACTCTCGTCGAGGCGCTGCGCGCGGCCGACCTGCGCGTAACCGAGGTGCTCTCGAAGGGCGGCTTTCTCCAGGCGCGCAACGCGATGCTCTACATCGGCGTCGAGGACGACAAGGTCGACGCGGCGATGGCGCTGATCGAGGAGAACTGCCGCTCGCGCACGGAGAGCGTTCCGGTTGAGCCACTCGGCGGTATGGACGCGAACTGGCTGCCGGCCGAGGTGACTCATGGAGGCGCGACCGTCTTCGTCGTGCCGCTCGACGAGATCCGCCGGATCTAGCGTTGGCTGTCCTTCTGGTCAGTCCTCGCCTACGAAGGGCATGTTCTGTTCTTCGAGCGCCTTGAGGCTCATGCGTAACGCAGCTGTTTTCTGGTTGGCCACGTCGCGCACGTAGTCGCTCTCCTCTTCGGCGGTCATTGGCCGGCCACGAATCGCATTCGAGCGACCGACCCCAAGCCAGATGAGGTGATAGCGGTCCATCGAGCCCCACGTCGCGCTGAGGTGCTCGTCGGATATCTGGAGCCACGTTCGCAGGGCGGGCATGCTCGGAGAGAGCTGCAGCCGTTCGCCTTCGTCGACCAGGCGCCTCGTGCGCTGGATCGCCTCGCTCCGATTCATCGTCGTTGCACTGTCGGACTATGGCCTCGCCGTCGGGTTAGGGGACATCACGGCATTATGGTCGGAGCATGGTGACCCAGGAACGCAGCGCGACGGCGCGGCTGCGCGACGATCCGACACGCCTCGATCAAGTCTTCGAGCGACTGCGCGATGACGTGGCCAAGGGCGTGGTCCCGACCGCCGCCCTGGCCGTCGGCGACGCTGACGGAGGGATTCGCTCAGAGGCGTTCGGCGGCAAGCGCCGCCAGATCACGACGGACGACTACTTCTTTCTGGCCTCGGTCACCAAGCCGATCTTCGCAACCGCGTTCATGCAGCTCGTCGAAGACGGGCTGGTCGGCCTGGATGATCCGATCGCCAAGTGGCTGCCCGAGTTCGACGAGGGCGACAAGCGCAAGGTGACCGCCCGGCAGCTGCTCACCCACACATCAGGCGTGCCGGAATACCCGCTCGATCGGCTGGCTCGCGAGCGCCCGTCGGTAGAGCGGCAGACGCGAGCGACCCTCGCCGCGCCACTCATTGCGGAGCCGGGCACGCGGTACGAATACTGCACCTCCAGCTATCTGCTTCTGGCGGCGATGATCGAGCGCATCACATCGACCCGCTACCGCGCCTTCCTGCACGACCGCGTGCTCGAGCCCCTCGCGATGCGCACCACGTTCGACCCGCGCCGTGCCGGCCGGAAGATCGTCTCGGTCGAGGGTGTCGGCCTCGACAACGCAATCGTCCGATTCCTGATGCTGCGCTACCTGGCCGGCACGGCGCTTCCCGGCGGTGGACTGTTCGGCACCCTCGACGACATGCTGCGCTTTGGCGCCGCAACCCTCCGTCCGCTCGAGTCTGACGGCCGCCCCATCCCGACGTCGAGCGCGACGTTCAGCCTCATGGGCGAAGACCAGCTGCATGGCGTGACCGGCACATACGACGGTGAGGAGCGCGAAGTCCATCACGGCTTGGGCTGGGGCAAGCCGACGTTGATGCACGACCTGCCCGGCTCGCCGCGCGTCGTCAGCCACGGCGGCGCAAGCGGCACCCGGTTGTGGATCGACCCCGATGCGGGGCTCGTCTTCGTGTATTTCACCAACGTGTGGTCGGCCGAACGGAGCGCCGAGAACGCGGCGCTGTCCGGCACCTACCGAGCCCTGGCCGCCAGCTAGGGGATCGCGCCCTCGTCGCGGGCGAAGAGGCGCAACCGTTCGAGGCACTCCCCGTGGATCCGCTCGACCTGGCGGATGAGCCACGGCTCTATTCGAGCGGTGTCCTCGATCGTCAGCTGCTCACCCAGCGGGCCGTCGTCGACCTGAAAGCCGCTCGCCGATCGAAAGTCGGCCAGCCAGTTGGCCTGCATCTGGACCGCGACCCAGGCGACCACCGGACGCGAGAAGGACCAGTCGAGATACTCGGCGTTGAGCCGCTCTACTACGTCGCGCAACGAGACCGGGACGCCGCGCGGCAGACGCGCGATGAGGCTGGCAACACGCAACGCTGAGAACGGATCTCCGGCCTCGGCCATGACCGGCGGCCGCAAACCCGAATCGGGCAGTCCGGACACGTCACGAAGTTCGAGGCCGCCGTCAGCCACGGTCGGTCAGCGAGGCTCGATGCGAAGCGTCGTGCCCAGGTTGTAGGGCTGGACCATCGAGTCGAGCGAGGCGCTCTTCTTGTACTTGCGCACCAGGCCCGCGCTGCAGCGGTCGATCGACTGTTGATCGGTAGTCAGCACCGCGCGGACCGGGATGCGCGCGCCATCGAAGACGAGAGCCACGTTATCGGGGGCATCGAGCGCGGCCTGATACCAGTGGCCGCGATCGCCCTTCCAGCTGCGAACGAAGACTTCACCATCGTCGACGATGGCCCAGATGATCGTGCTGCGAACAGTGCCATCGGGCCGAGTCGTCTCTATCCGCACTTCTTTCAGGCGATCGAGCTGCTCGAGCGCGTCGAGCTCAAATGTCGGGTTGACCACGCCTCAGTAGAGCGCCTCGAGGCCGCGCACATCGCCGAGCCCGAGTGTCGCTTCCGAGTTCTCGCACGGGCCGTTCAGGAACGGGCTCATCGTCAGCCGGCCGTGGCGCCGCTCGCCCACGTGACCGAGGCCGAAGACGTGGCCGGCCTCGTGAGTCATCGTCGCCTCGAGCGCCACGCTCTCATGGCAGCCGTTCAACGAGAGTGCCCATGACTCGCGGCTGTTGATCTTGATGTCCGCCTCGACCATCTTGCCATTGCGCATCCAGAAGCAGGTCACGGCCAGCACCCCGAACTGAAGTCGGCCGAAGCCGATCACGTTGTGCCCGTCGCGATGCTTGCAATCGGGCCGAACATCGGTCGTGCCGAGGTAGCGATGCTGGGCACTGACCCGGTCGGGCAGCCCGCAATCGTTCTGTGCGCCGGTGATGTTGTCGAACGACTTCTGCAGCACGCCGGCAACGCTCGCCTTGGTCAGTCGAGCCGGCGTCGAGGACGCACGGAACGCCCATTCATATGTCTCGTTCCACTTGACGCCGGGGCTGATCAGGCGGAACGCGGCGTCCTGGCAGGGGCGCGGTGCCTTGGCAGTGGCCTGCTCGGAGCGCTGCCGGAGGGCACCATCAAATTCGCCGTCGCTCACGAGCTCGGCGGCGTTTGCGGTGCCGCTGAAGGCGGCAAGAATTGTCATGGCAGCGACTAATGCGGCAACGCGCCGCCTGGCAAAGGTCACGGCTAACCCTCGGTCTGCAGGTTCATGGAGCGCGTGGGCCAAGGATAGCCGCGACTGTTAAGTCGCGGCTTGCAGGTTCGACGGAGCGGGCTCGCGCGACCAAACCTGGGCATCGGCGATCAGCGCGGCGTACACCGTGTCGCGCTCCTCCTGGGTCTTGAAGCTGATCGTCAGGTCGTCTGTTGCGTGCCGAACGCGCAGCGCCGGCTCGGCGCCGCTGAGCAGTCGCAGCTCGCCCGCTTCGGCGCCGGTATGGACGGAGTGAATCCGCAACTGCTGCGCCTCGCCACTGCCGATGCGCAGCTCGACGGGGGCGCCAACATCGACGAGCAGCTCGGCCGGCGTCGCGTCGCCGGCCTCGGGCAAGGGACCGCGCCGGATCATCACGGCGATCTTCGCTCTCCGGGCCGTCTGACCTGCCGGCGCCTGGCTGAAGAACATCGGGTACGAGACGCGGCCCGCACCGACCAGCAACGCGGCTCCGCTGAGCATCACGATCGAGGCCCACGGCGGCCCGGGCTCGGGCACGAAGACCGGGTCGGCGTGCAGGGTGCCGATCCAGCGGTAGCCAACCGGCGCCGGTTCGCGCGGGCCTCCGAATGTGCCGCTGATGGTCGTTGCACCGAGCGGCAGCTGGACGTCGCTGTACACGTTCATGGTCGCGTTCGGAACGGCCGGGTCGACCAAGACGTAGCGGTACCCGCCGGTTGTGCGCGCATCACCGCCGCTCAAGTCGCCGCTGATCGCTATCCACGACTGCATCGTCGAGAGCTTGCCGGAGATGAGATCGGCCATGCCGACACGTTGCGGCGCGACTGTCGCCGCCCAGAGCATGAACGCCAGGATCGCGCCGACCACCAGCAGGGCGGCGACCAACGAGCCGCGGCGCAGGACGCTGCCAACGATCGGCACGTGGCGCAGCCGCTCGACGACGTATCCGTAGGCGACGAGCGGAACTCGGAAGACTGTCACCGGAATGTCATAGCACGACCGGGGCGGAGCCGCCGAAAGCGGCCGATGTCGCTAGAGCAGCTCCCCGTGCGCCGCGCCGGTGGGCTCGCCCTCGCGCGGCCGCGGCTCCTCACCCGGCGCGTATTCCGTGCCTCCGTTCGACGCCGGCAGCACGGGCAACGCCGGCCGGGAAGATCCCTCGATCGCGCCAACGCCGTACGGCGTCCACTTGTCCGGCCGCTGCAGACGGTGTGGCTCCACGTTGCCCCGTGAGTGGACGTCGGAGAAGCCTGTCGGCTCGATCCACATCCGCTCGCCGTTGAGCAGCCCGAGCACGCCCGATTGGCCGGGCTCCGGCCGCGCCGCCTGGCACGACGCACATGCCTGCTTGTCGTGCTGCTCGTAGTGGAGCGGCTCCTCATAGGTGGTGATGTAGCCCTCGTAGTTGCGCAACACGACCTTGTGGTCCGAGTAGCTGATCAGGTAGTTGGGCATGACCGGGATCTTCCCGCCGCCGCCGGGCGCGTCGATGACGTAGGTCGGGATGGCGTAGCCCGAGGTGTGGCCGCGCAGGCCCTCCATGATCTCGAGGCCCTTGCCGACCGGTGTCCGGAAATGACCCGAGCCCTCGACGAGGTCGCACTGGTACAGGTAGTACGGCCGAACGCGCATCTCGACCAACCGGTGGACGAGGTCGCGCTGGATGTTGACGCAGTCGTTCACGCCGGCGAGCAGGACCGACTGATTGCCGATCGGAATGCCTGCCCGGGTCAGCTTGTCGACTGCTCGTGCGACTTCGGGCGTGATCTCGTTGGGATGGTTGAAGTGGAGGTTCATCCAGAGCGGGTGGTAGCGGCTGAGCATCTCGCACAGCTCGTCGTCCACGCGCTGGGGCATGAACACCGGAACGCGGGTGCCGATGCGGATGATCTCGATGTGCGGGATCTCGCGCAGACCGCGAATGATCTTCTCGAACAGCTTGGGCGCCAGCGTCAGCCCGTCGCCGCCACTGATGAGTACGTCGCGAACCTGCGGTGTGCGGCGCAGGTAGTCGAGCTGTGCCTCGTGGTCGCGCGAGTTGAAGTTCTGGGTCGGGTCGCCAACGATGCGCGACCGCGTGCAGTATCGGCAGTAGCTGGCGCACTGCGTGGTGACCAGCATCAGCACCCGATCCGGGTAGCGGTGAACGAGCCCCGGCACCGGTGAGTGGCGATCCTCGGCGAGCGAGTCCTCCATCATCGCCGTGAACGCTTCCTGCTCTCGGCCGAGCGGCAGAACCTGGCGCCGGATCGGGTCGTTCGGATCGTCGGGGTCGATGAGCGAGATGAAGTAGGGAGTGACATCGACGCGGAACTTGTCCGGCGCCGACAGCCCGTCGCGCTCCTCGTCGGTCAGGTTGATGATCTGCTCGATCTCGGACAGCTCGTTGACGCGATTGGAGAGCTGCCAGCGCCAATCGGTCCACTTCTCGTCGGGGACGTCGGCCCACAGCGCGGCGCGGCGGCTGGCCGCGGGGCGGCCATCGGCGCCCACGCGGAGCGCGGGGTCACGCTGGTTGATGAACGGAACGGTCTCGAGGCCGGCTTCCACGCTCGTTGTCGACTCCCTGTGGCGGCTGAGCTCGCGCTACCCGGCGCGACTCGGGCGACTGCATATTCCTTATGCAGTGTGGATAGAAACGAGATCATAGCGTCCAACATTGCGCAAGTCCCCCGGATGGCGATGACGGTTCGGCCGATCGGAGCGCTTTGATAGACTCGCCGTCAATGACGCTCGCCCGCCTCAGCAAGATCGGGATCATCCTCTGCCTGCTGCTCACGCCCGTCATCGTCGTGTCGCTGTACGCGGCTTTCGAGCAGCTGATCCTCCATCCGTGGGCGCTCTTCGGCTCGATCTTCCTGGCCGCGCTGATGAGCTTGATCATCCTGCTCGTCGCACTCGTTCCATCGCAGCGCTACACGGGATGGGTGCGCTCGATCGTCGGCCCCAACGGCCGCTGGCTGTTCCTGATCCTGATCGTGCTGTGGTGCGCCGGAATGCTCTTCCTGGCCAGCCTCGGACTCGGCCCACAGCAGCTCGGTGCGCCGGCCTTCGTTGGCCTGTTCATCGGCATCTTCATCTTCATGGGCTTCATCTGGTCGGTCGTCGGGGAGTAGCCCTGATCCACCGGCAGGCGCCGGTCGGCTGACGAAGAGCTCGATGCGCACGGTCACCGTCTCGTGGGACAAGCCGGGTGGTCGATTCGTGGCGCTCGGCCGGCATGACGGCCAGACGATCGCGATCAACGCCCCGCCAAACCTGGGCGAGGAGCAGCGCGGCCCGACGGGCTTCTCGGCGACTGAGCTGCTCCTTGCCGGCGCGGGCGCGTGCGCGGCCTGGGACGTGGTCGAGATTCTCCGCAAGCGACGCGCCCAGGTGGCCGCGCTCGAGGTGGCCGTCGACGCCGAGCAGGGCCGCGAGGCACCGTGGACGTACCGATCGGTCACCCTTCACTTCCACGTGATTTGCGACGGGCTGACCGTGCCGGTCATGTCGCGCGTGATTCGACTGAGCATCGTTCGCTACTGCTCGGTGATCGCGACCATCGCCGGCGTGGCACTGATCGCCGCGACGGTCGAGCTGGTCGGCAGCGACGGCACAACGACCGGACGACAGCCGATCGAGCTCGCCCTGCCCGATTCCCCACTTGCGGACGGAGCCGAGCCGATCACCGACGAGGAAGTTTGACAAGGCCTTCGTAGGACCACGTCGCGGGCGCTCTGGCCGCCGAGCGACGAAACTTGTAGTTCCGTGAGCCTCTTCCACCGACTCGGTCTGTTCTGCGCGCGTCATCGCAGGGCAGTCGCCATCACCTGGGCCGTGCTGCTGCTTGCCGCGTTGCCGTTCGCGCCGCAGCTGCCTGGAGCGTTGCGCTCGGGCGGCTTCTCTCTCAACGACCTCGAGGCGTCGCGCGCACGGCTGTTGCTCCAGGAGGAGCTCGGCCTGCCACCGTCAGCGATGGTCATCGTGGTTCGCAGCGAAACCGACGCGCGCGCCGGCGATCCTGCCTTCGATCTGGCCGTTGCGACCGCCCTCGCGCGCGTGCCGCAGGCGGAGCACGTCAGCGAGATCCTGCCCCACACGCTCGCGCCGCGGCAGGTCAGCGACGACGGCCGAACGGTGTACGAGATCGTCGCCTTGGACCTTCCGCCAGATGACTCGCCGGAGGCGCTCGAACCTATCCAGGACGCGATCACGCCCGTTCCCGGCATCTCCGTCTACCTCGCCGGTGGCCCGGCCTTCTATGGCGACATCCAGGTCCTATCGGAGCGCGACCTGCAGCGCAGCGAGTTCATCTCGCTGCCGCTCGCGGCGTTGGCACTGCTGCTGGTCTTCGGCAGCCTGCTCGCCGCGGGCGTGCCGATCGTCATCGGTGGCTCGGCCGTGGCGATCGCCCTCGGCGTCCTCTTCTTCGTCGCGCAGCAGACGCCGCTGAGCATCTTCGTTCTCAACCTGGCCACGCTGCTCGGGCTGGGCCTCGGCGTCGACTACGCGCTGATGCTGACCAGCCGCTTCCGCGAGGAGCTCGTCGATCGCGGCGGCGGCCGCCTCGAAAGCGGGGCCGTTGACCAGGCCGCGGTCAATGACGCGGTCGCCGAGACAGTCGCCACCGCCGGCCGTGCTGTCTTCTTCTCGGGGTTGACCGTGCTGCTCGGCCTGATCGGCCTTGTGCTGTTCGAGTTCATGGTCCTGCGCTCGGTCGGCATCGCCGGCGCGGCAGTCGTCGGCATCGCCGTGGCCGCCGCCCTGACGCTCCTCCCGGCGGGCCTCGCGCTGCTCGGCCCGCGCGTAGACGCAGTGCCTGTGCGGCTCCCCGGCAGGCTCGGGCGCCCGCGGCCAGCCGGTGAGGGCGCGTGGGCGCGGCTCGCTCGACGAGTGATGGACAGGCCGCTGCTCTTCTTTCTGCCCACGCTGGCCTTCCTGCTCATCCTCGGCTACCCGTTCCTGCACGTCCGTTTCAACGCGCCGGATGCTTCGATCCTGCCGCCCGGCGTTCCCTCGCGTCAGGCGTACAGCCTGCTCGTGGACGAGTTCGGCGAGGGCGAGTTTGCGCCGCTGCAGCTGGCCATCCGAACCGACGGCCCGGTCACCGACGCGGACAACGTGGCCGCGCTGTACGACTACTCGCGCCGCCTGGCAGCCGACCCGCGCGTCGACAGAGTTGAGGGCATGGTCGATGTCGACCCGCGGCTTGGCCGCGATCAATACCAGCTGCTTTACGGCGCCCCTGGCGGACCGGCGGACCGGTTCGTTCGCGACACGCTGGCTCGAACGACCAACGACGACCTGGCCACGTTCACCGTGATCACGCCGTACGGTCCCAACCGGGCCGAGGCCCAGTCGCTCGTCGCCGACATGCGTGACCCGACGTCGGCCCTCGCGCCGCCGCCTGGTACCGAGCTCCTCGTTGGCGGCGGCGCGGCCGAGGTGCGCGACGTCGTCAATCGGATTGCCGCCGACTTCCCGCGATCGGCCGCGTTCATCCTGATCTCGACCTACATCGTGCTGTTCGTGCTGCTGCGCAGCGTGGTGTTGCCGCTCAAGGCGCTGATCGTCAACGGCCTGTCGATCACGGCCAGCTTCGGCGCGCTGGTGTGGATCTTCCAGGACGGCAATCTGTCCGCGCTGCTCAACTTCGCGCCGCTCGGCTTCGTCGAGACGACGTTGCCGGTCATCCTGTTCTGCGTCCTGTTCGGCTTATCGATGGATTACGAGGTCTTCCTCCTTTCACGCATGAAGGAGGTCTACGACCAGACCGGCGACAACCGTGAGGCGGTGGCGCGCGGCATGGAGCGCTCGGGTCGCATCGTCACCAGCGCGGCGTTGATCGTGGTCGTCGTTGCCGGCTCGTTCGCCTTTGCCGACATCGTGCTAATCAAGGCGCTCGGGCTGGGCGTGGCGATAGCCGTGGCGCTCGACGCGACCGTGGTCCGGGCACTCCTCGTGCCGTCGACGATGCGCCTGCTCGGCGACTGGAACTGGTGGCTGCCGGACAGCATCCGGCGCTTCATCTCTACCCGCCTTCATCTACCCGAAACGGCGACCCTGGCGCTCGTGCTGCTCGCGGTCGTCGCGCTCGTCCTTGTCGGTTGCTCGCCGGGCGGCCGGGTGCTCGGCAGGGATCCGGATCCAACCGCTCCGATCCTCACGCCCTCCCCAGCACCTACCAGGGCGGCCGATCCACAGCCCGTCGTCCTGCCGCGCGACGAGGCTGACCACGACCGATTGACCGAGTGGTGGTACTACACCGGCCACCTGCGCGCCGACGATGAGCGCGAGTTCGGCTTCGAGTTCGTCATCTTCCGCGCCGAGCGCGGCTCGTTCCCGGTCACTTGGGCTTCGCACCTGGCACTCACCGACGAGTCGGGCGAGCGCTTCTACTACGACCAGCGCTCGGAGATCGGCGCGCAGGTCGATCAGCGGCCGCCGGAGGGCTTCGATCTGGCGATCAGCGGCACCAGCGACATCGGCGTCCCGAGCGGCGCCTCGCCGTGGCGGATGTCCGGGCTCGGCGGCAGCGACTCGTTGAGCGCGGCTTCGCCGCAGATCACGCTCGACCTGGAGCTCGACGCAGTCAATGATGCGCCCGCTCTGCACGACACGGACGGCTGGATCGACTTTGGACCCGCCGGCTCTTCCTATTACTACTCGTGGACGCGAATGACGGCGAGCGGCGCGATTGCCGCCGGCGGCGACGACGCGCTCATCCCGGTCGAGGGCGAGGCGTGGTTCGATCACCAGTGGGGCGACTTCATCGCCGTCGGCGGCGGCGGTTGGGATTGGTTCGCCGTCAACCTCGACGACGGCACGGACCTGACGCTCTCGCTCGTCCGCGACACAGACGGCAGCTACCCGTTGATCTACGGCACGATCGTGAGGCCCGACGGCACGTTCGAGCACCTGCCACGAGAGGCGTTCACGGTCACGCCACTCGACGAGTGGACCAGCGAGCGAACGGGTGCGACCTATCCGTCGGGCTGGGCGATCGCTGTGCCCGGCGAGGAGCTCGAGATAACCCTGACGCCGACCGTGCTCGACCAGGAGCTCGATACGCGACCGACGACGGGCGTCATCTACTGGGAGGGCTCACAGCACGTCGAGGCGTCGCGCGCCGGAAGTCCACTGAGTGGCGAGGCGTATGTCGAGCTGACCGGCTACGCGCCGGACGCCGGGCCCTAGCCGGACGCCGGGCCTAGCCGGACGCCGCGGCGGACCGCGGCCGTTAGGGGTTGACCGTCACCCAGTAGCCGACGAACTCGGGGCTGTCGGGATCGTCGAACCGACGGAACGGGTTCTTGAAGCCGTCAATGCCGATCCGGCTGTTGGGTGGCCGGTCGAACCATTGCCCTGTCTGCTTGGGATAGAGCGGGCCCATGACGTAGACGTGGGTGACCTCGAAGTTGTTGGTCGCGGCGGGATCGGCCGTGGCCTCGAAGCCATTGAGCACCCACGCGTGGCGGCCGCCCATCACCAGCAGACCGACGGGCTTGCCCGTCGCGCGGATCCGCTTGACCGCCTTGCGAACGGCAGAGCGGTAGGAGGTGGAACGCACGGCCGCGTAGCTGCCACCGCCGTGATGGCGAAGTGTGGCCGCGAAGCCCGTCGCGTCCGAGCCGCCCTGATTGCCCTCGTGGCCGTCGTGGTTCATGGCGTACTGGACGAGCTGCTTCTGGCGCTCGCGGCTGTGGTTTTCGGTGCCATTGATGATGTTGAGCATCGCCTGCGCGGACGCGCCGACACACCACGTCCAGGTGTACTGCGTGGTGAAGACCCCCTGTCGATACAGGTTGAGCTTGTACGCCGGCTGAGCGCCGTGGACCGCGACCGGCGCGAACGACGTGAGTACGAGACCGGCAAGCAGCAGCAGAGCGGCGAAACGGGTACGCGGGCGGGGCATCGCGTTCCTCCCTAGACGCGGGCACGCGCGACGGACTTCCTGTCACGTCGGCAGAGACCTCTCACTCGCCGACACGACACGACGAGCCTCAACCCATTGTCACCGAGACGCGCAACCCGTACTTCCGGGCATGCGGCGTCGCCAGGGATTCAGCCGCTGATCAGTTCGCCGCCATCGACGCCGAGCACGTTGCCGGTCAGCCAGTGAGTGCCGTCGCCGGACAGCCGCACGATGGCCTGGGCGACATCCTCGACGGTCGTCATCCGTCCGTGTGGGTTGACCTGCATTGCGTAGTCCATCAGACGCTGCGCTTCGGGGATGCGCATCATCGCCGGCGTCATCGTCACGCCCGCGCGGATCGCGTTCACCGTGATGCCGCTGCCGAGTCGCGCGAACTCCATCGCCAGCTGACGGCAGTGCGACTCGAGCGCCGCCTTGGCGGCACCAACAGCGCCGTAGCTCGCGATCGCGCGCGTCGAACCCTCGCTGGTGAGGGCATAGATCTTCGAGCCGTCTGCCAGGAAACCTGCGCGCCACACGTCCTGCGTCCAATACACGAGCGAATTGGCCATGACATCGAGCGTCATCTCGAGGTTGCGCCGGTTGATTGCCGCTTCCGGATCCTCGGCCAGGAACGGTTTCAGCGTCCCGAACGCGAGCGAGTGCAGCATCACCCGCACGTAGCCGTCGCCAATCGCATCGCGCAGCTCGTCGATCACCTTGGCGCGCTGCTCGTCGTCGGCCGCGTTGCCGTTGATGAACAGCGCCTGCCG
>DASQLS010000032.1:0-3369 GCA_035629915.1 Candidatus Limnocylindrales bacterium
TCCGGCCGGGAGGCCGTTGCCACCGATACCCTGGCCCAGCGACTGGGCATTGGAGCCACCACCGCCGATGCCGCCCTGGCCCTGGCCCTGGCCTTGACCCTGACCTTGGCCTTGACCCTGACCTTGGCCTTGCCCCTGACCCTGGCCCTGACCTTGCCCTTGGCCCTGGCCCTGACCCTGGCCCTGGCCCTGGCCCTGGCCCTGACCCTGGCCCTGGCCCTGGCCCTGACCCTGACCTTGGCCCTGACCCTGGCCCTGGCCGGGGCTCTGCCCGGGCTGCTGACCCTGACCCTGACCCTGACCTTGGCCCTGCTGACCTTGCTGGCCCTGCTGGCCTTGCCCGGCCGCATTGGCCAGGTCACGTCGGGCTGCCTGGAGATCGGACGCGGCGCGGGCGAGATCGCGATTCAGATCGACCTGCTCCTGTCCGCGCTCGAGCGCCTCACCGAGTCGGTCTAGCGCCTCGCCGGCTGCCTCAGCATCACCGGATTGAATGGCGCGAACGGCATCGCTGAGCGCGGTCTGTGCTTGCGCTCCCGCCTGTCGGGCAGTGCTGTCCATCTCCGCCAGCTGACGGGCGAGCGCATCGCGCTCCTCTTCTGACATCTGCGGCAAGCGGTCCTTGAGGTCGTCGAGATCCTCGTTGGTCTTCTCCGGATCGCCCTGCGGATTGCTGTCGCTGCCGGTCGCGGCGCGACTCAATGACCGCGACAGGGACGTGATCGCAGCCGCGCGCTGCTCAGTTGCGGGATCGATCTGGCTGCGCAGCGCGTCCTCGAGCGAGCCGAGGCGGGCGAGCTGCTGATCGAGATCCTCGGGCCGGTCACGCAGCTCGCGCGCCAGCCGGCGAAGCTCCTCGGCCAAGTCGGCGCGGGGATCGGGCGAGGTGCGGCCGGTTGCCAGTCGATTGGCTGTTTCCTCGATGCGCTCGGCCTGCTGCTGGGCCGCTTCGCGCATCCGCTCGCGCTGGGCGAGCACGTCGTTCTGGATGTTGGGCAGCAGGAGTGCCGGCACGAGCAGCAGACCGGCGAGGGCCGCCACGGCGCCTTGACGCCGCGGAAACGGGATGCGCAGGCCGCGAGGATCGGCACTCTCGAGCGAGCTCAGTGCGTCGTGCCGCTGCAGGCTGACGAGGTGCTCGTACAGCTCGGAGTCATCACGCTCGGCGGTTGGAGTCGAGGCGAGAGCGAGAGCGGTGGAGACGCGGTCGCTCAAGCCATCCTCGGAGTCGGCAGCGAGGGCCGCCTCGGCGAGCGTGGGGCGAACGCGCACTGCGTCGAGGAGCAGAGCGACGAGTCCGCCCACAAGCACGAGAGCTGCCGCGACGGCATGCCACTCGAACGGCACCATCCGAGCGACGATCGCCAGGCCGAGCTGGATGACGAGGACGCCGGCGAGGATCAGGCTTCCGTCGCGGACGATGCGGCGGAGCCAGACGCGGCGCCTGAAACGTCCGAGGGAGCGGCGCAGCTCGATCAGTTGCGGGTCGAGAGTCATCACACGGCCTCCGGTGAGGGCTGGTCGGTTGTGTCGTTGTCGACTGGCGGTGGGGGTGAATCCGAGCCGTCGCGGCGCGGCCGCGACAGTCGCGGAATGCGTAGACGGCGGGAAGGCGCTACGAGTTGCGCGGAAAGCAAAGTCAGCAGCACGCCGAGGCCGACGAAGGCCGCCGCGCTCTTGGGCCAGAAGCTGTCACGCGGGAAGCCGAAGGAAACCTGGTTGCTCACTTCGCCCTCTGCCTCGGGCGGCACGCCCGGCGCGGCGAACTCGACATTCACCTGCCTCGCGCCTCCGTCGCCTTCGACCATGTTCGGGAAGTCGGGGTCGACTGCTGGCTCGGGAACCCCTGGCAGGTCCTCCCCGCCGCCGGGGAACCTGAAGATGGGCGGCTCCATGATTCCGGGTGGAGTGTCGGTCGTGGTCGGCGAGCCAAAGTACGGCCGTCCGGTCACGCTGCTGATGTAGTCGCACGAGGCGTGGTACGTGTCGGGCGCGGTCGCACAGACCATGTCCAGGTTGGCAACGAACGGGTTGAGCCAGAGCACGGCCTCAGGCGCCCGATTGGCACGCTGGGTAAGCAGCAGGCCGGTTCCAGTAGAGCTCTGTCGGCCGGCGACCTGCCAGAACTGATGGCCGGCGGCGGTGCCGATCGAGATGACCAACACGATCACGAAGGTCACCACGGTCGCGGTCTGCGTCCGTTTGACGACGGCCGAGACGAAAAGGCCGATTGCGCCCATGCCGAACGCGAGCGCGAACAGGAATGCGTAGGCGCGCAGCAGATCCTCTGGCCCCACACCGCCGAACACGAACACCAAGCTGGCGAACGGGATCGAGGCGAGGATCAGCAGGAAGACGTATGTCAGGGCGGAGAAGAGCTTGCCGATGACCATGCCCAGCGTGCTCAACGGAGTGGTGATGAGCATGTCGAGCGTCTGCTTCTCTCGTTCAAGGGAGATGGCTCCGGTCGTGAACGCCGGCGCCAGCACGAGGACGAGCAGCGTCTCGACGAAAAGCAGGCCGCCGAAGATCGCGTGACCGATGCCGGCCGATAGTGCCGTGCCGTTGCCCAGCGTCTGTGTTGCGGGGAATGGGGCGCCGCCAAAGTCGGTCGAGAATCCCGTCAGCTGGCTGGCCTGCGACTTCAGATAGACGTACACGCCGAACGAGAAGAGACCGAGCAGCAGCAGGTAGATGGTCAGCACCGCGAAGGCGCGTCGGCCGCGCATGCGACCGCGCAGTTCCTTGATCGAAACGGCGCTGATGCCGGACCAGAAGTTCGACACTGCGCGGCGTAGCCGACCGCCGCGAACGCGGTTGCCGCTCGGGGTGGCGTCGGTCGCGACGGCGGTCATGCCTGTGCCTCGTGGACGGGCGCGGCGAGGGCGTCCGGCCTTAGATCGGTGATCTGCAGGAAGAGCTCCTCGAGGTCACTCGCCGCCGGGGCGAAGCTGGCCAGTCGAACGCCACGCTTGACGGCAGAGGCGAGGACGAGAGCCGCTGCCTCCTCGTCGCCGCGCAACGCGATCTCGAGGACGCCATTCGGGCGGCGAACGACGGACGCGACATCGGCCAGCGTGTTGAAGTGCTGCTCCGCGCTGCTGACGCGCTCGTCATCGCCGAGCACCGTGGCGCGGTAGACGGCGCCGATGCGGAAGCGTTCGGCGATGTCCTCTACCCGGCCGCTGGCGAGCACCCGGCCATGGTCGACGATCGCGACCGAGGTGCACAGCTCCTCGAGCTCGGGCAGGATGTGGCTGCTGATGACGATCGTCTTGCCCAGCGAGCGCAGCTCGCGCAGGAGCTCGCGCAGCTCCACCCGGGCGCGAGGATCGAGTCCGGATGCCGGCTCGTCGAGCAGCAGCACCT
>DASQLS010000033.1:0-7164 GCA_035629915.1 Candidatus Limnocylindrales bacterium
CTGCTCGGGATTGCCGAAATCGGCACCACGCGGCGTGCGCGTGTAGTCCGGCACGGACACGATCACGATCCGCTCGCGATCGAGCCTGTCGAGCAGCGCGCCGAGGATCTGCTGCACGTTTGCGCGGTAAGTGCTGCTCGGGACGCCCTGGACGACGTCGTTCACGCCGATCAGGAGCGTGACGAAGTCCGGGTCGAGCTCGGCAAGTGCGGGCAGCTCGTCGTCGATCAGGTCGGCGCTGGTGTAGCCATTGACGCCGAGGTTGGCGACCAGATCGACTTCGATCCCCTGCCCGACGAGCCGCTCCACGAGCTGCTTCGGGAAACGCTCGCCGTCGCTCACGCTGGTGCCGATCGTGTACGAGTCACCCAGCGCGACGTAGCGCAGCGCGACCGGCGATGTCGTCGGCGCCGCGCTGACACTCGGCATGGGATCCGGCGAAGGAAGTTGATCTTTCACGGTCGGCCTCGACCCTCCGGTAGTGCATGCACCCGCGGCGAGAGCGAACACAATCGTCGCGATGAGGCGCACACGTCCGAGTCTCGCACCTCGCTGACCTCATACCAACACGACTCCCGATCCGGGCAGAGTTTGGCCGCTTCTCAAGGCGGCCAGAATCCGGCGTGGTGATGTGACGTAATTCGCGCCGAGCATTTGACGAAGCTCGTCGACCGCCTCGCGGTTGTGCCGACTGTCACTCAACACGATCAGGATCAAGTCGGCACCGCCGTCTCGTTCGCGGATCCTGATCCGCCTAACGAGTTCCTGAGCATCTCTGATTCGGGTCTCGGCCTCAACTCCAACCAGCTGCCCCGCCATGCGAAGGAGCAAGTCCCACGAGCGCAGGCCTGCCCTCAGAAGCGGCACCTCGCTGGTGATCTGGATCGACGGCGACATCAAATGTCGAAAGCGGCTCAGCAGCGCCTGATGCCCGCGGTCAACTAACCCGTCACCGATGGGATAGAGACCGGCTCCAAGCTCCAGTCCGAGCATGCCCGCCAACTCGGCCAACTCGACTACTGACACCTCATCGATCTGGACCAAGCGTTCGAGTCTCGAGACGTGCGATTGTGACCAGCCAAGAGCGGTCGCCATTTGGTCCTGCGAAATCCCAGCCGTCCGTCGCGCCGTCGCGATCTCCGACACGAGCCGCTGAACCAGCGCCCTACCGCGGCGACGCCCCTGTCCGAGCCGACGATCGCGAGTTGTCATGCCAACAGGATCGGCGCGACCGATTAGCACCTGCTTATCGGGTTCTGAGTCGGGCCGTGACTGATACGTCCGGCGAATACCAGATGGCTGTGCGATTTGCTGCCTTCCGCCGACGTTTCAGCCGCCAGCGGACTCGAATGACCGCCGGACCTCGAGGTCGGGAGATGCGGAGACGCGCTGGTGGACGTATCAGTCGCAGCGTGACTGAGTGGCCGCCGACGTCCTGCGACGCGGCCGTGGAGCTTCCGAGTTGGAGCACGACGCGCCTCGCGGCCACGCTCAGGGCGTATCCTGTGCACGCGGAGACGAGCTCCGCGTGCGGTGACGAGCGCCGCGGCACTAAGGAGACGCGATGGCGCGCGCGATGTGGCGGGGAGCGATCCAGTTTGGCCTGGTGACAGTGCCGGTCAAGCTGTACCTGGCGACGGAATCACGCGGCGGACTCAGCTTCAACCTCCTGCACAAGGAGTGCCTGAACCGCATCCAGATGAAAACGCACTGCCCGATCCATGGCGAGATCGCGCGTAGCGACACGGTCCGCGGCTTCGAATACAGCAAAGGCCAGTACGTGGTGATCGGCGAAGAGGACTTCGACTCGGTCCCGCTCAAGACCGTCCGTTCGATCGAGATCGAGCTGTTCATCGAGGCAGATCGCGAGTCCCAGGCAACGAGCTTCGTCAAGCAGGCCTACTACCTCGAGCCCGAAGCGATCGGGCGCAAGGCGTTCTACCTGCTCAAGTCGGTCCTCGCCGACGAAGGCCTTTCGGCGATCTGCAAGATCGTGCTCAAGGACCGCGAGGCGCTGGCGAGCATCAATCCGTACGCCAACACGATGCTCCTCTCGACCCTGTACTGGCCCGACGAGGTGCGCAGCACGGCCGAGCTCGACTTGCCCGAGGAAGACTTCGATTTCAAGCCTGCCGAGAAGCAGATGGCTGCCCAGCTCGTACAGGCCATGCGCGGCGACTTCGAGGCCGATCAGTACGTCGACAACTACCGCCAGGCGCTGATGGCAGTCATCGAGGCCAAGGTCGAGGGCAAGCCGACCGAAAAGATCGACATCGAAGAGGCACCGACCAAGATCGCCGACCTTATGAGCGTGTTGGAAGCGAGCGTGGCCGCTGCCCGTGACGCCAAGTCGAAGAGCGCTTCTGGCGGCACGACCGCGGCCACCGCTTCGACTTCAGCCAAGGCCAAGAAGTCGGAGAAGGTTGCCGACATCGCCAGCGGCACCAAGCGAACGCGGACGAAGGCGCAGGCGACGAAGGCAGCGTCCGCCGCGCCCAAGGAAGAGCGACGCCGCAAGACGGCTTGACGATTTGAAGCAGCAGGCTTCGACCGACAACGAGCAGCTGCCTCTCCATTTCGAGACCGGCGCCCGGCAGGCACTGCCCGCACGGCTTCGGCCGATGGTTCCGTTGCGCGGCGAATCGCCATTTGACGACACGGAGTGGTTCTTCGAGCCGTGGTGGCCGGGCACGCCAGCGCTCGCCTATGTAGAGGATTTCAAGGTTCGGCTGCAGATCGAGCACCTCGCCGATCCGATGGCCGCATTCCCGGAGCTGGCTTCTATCGGCAGCCAGTTCGCCGACGACCAGCTGATCGTCGACGGAACGTTGCTCGTCCTCGATGACGAAGGAAAACCGGACGCCGACCTGCTGCGCCGGCGCCTCGCCGATCCGACGACGCGCGACGGCACACCCGCCTATGTCGCCTCCGACCTTCTTTACGACCTGGCACGGCCGTTAATGAGCCGGCCGTTCGGCGAGCGGCGTCAACAGCTCTCGGCACTGCTGAGCGATGGCGATCGGTGTGTCGTCAGCCGCGGCCTGCATGGCGAGGGAACCACGCTCGCCGACGCGATCACGTCGATGGGCCTGTCCGAGCTGTCGGCGCGGCTGCTGTCTGCCCCGTACAAACCCGGCGCCAGCGATGAGGGCTGGCTCCGTGTGCCGGTCGTCGAGACACCCGCCGCACCGACGCGGCCGCTGCTCGCGCTTCTCCAACGCCTGCCCCTCTGATCGGCCATCGCTCAGACCAAGGTCCGTTGACACGAGAGGCATGATTGGCGGTGACACCCGTCACGGCCCCAGAGGGATTACGGCTCTGCGTTCCACGGTTGCGCTTGTCCTCGCCTGCCTTTTTCTGTTCGGCGTACCCGGCGCAGCCGTGGCCGTCGACCCGCCGCCTGGCGCGGAGCGGCCGAACATCATCGTCTTCTACATCGACGACGCCGCGCCGCACGACGGCCGGCTGTGGAACAACCCGACGCGCACACCGAACATCGTTGAGCACTTCTACGACAACGGCTTCGAGTTCAACAACGCGATCGTCGAGAACCCGCTGTGCTGTCCGGCGCGTGGCAACTTCCTGACCGGGCTGCACACCCACAACAACGGCGTCGTCGGCAACGATGCGCGGCTGTTCGATCCATCGGTCCATCTCGGTCGCTCCCTGAAGGACGCCGGCTACGCGACGATGTTCATTGGCAAGTACCTGAACAACAACGCGCAGCTGACCGACGCGGAGTGGCAGGAACACGACTCTGGCTGGACGCAGCTCGACGTCTTCAAGGGCGTCAACGGCTACTTCAACAACTACACCCTGCACACCAAGACCGGCGACCTCGAAATCGGCAAGTACCACTCGACTCAGATGGTGGCCGACCGTACGATCATGCATCTGCGCGAGACGCCCGCCGAGCAGCCCGTTTTCGCCGTGCTGTCGATCTACAACCTCCACGGGCCGAACACACCGATGGCCCAGTTCAAGGGCGACCCCCGCTGCGCCAATATGCCGCCCTGGCTGCCGGACAACTACAACGAGGCGGACGTCTCCGACAAGCCGCTCGAGATCCAGGCACTCCCCTCCCTGCTCGATCCCACAGGCTGGCCCATGGTGCGCTATTGCGAAGAGCTGCTCGGCATCGACAAGGCGGTCGGCGAGGTAACCGCCGAGCTGGAGGCCGACGGCAGACTCGACAACACGCTGCTCGTCTTCACCGCGGACAACGGCATCGCCTGGGGCGCCCACCGGCTCGGCCAGCAGAAGATCTACCCGTACGCCACGCCCGTGCCGCTGTTCATGTCGTGGCCCGACCGCTGGGGTGATCTCGAGACGGTCAACGAGCACGTGTCCAACATCGACCTCGCGCCTACATTCTGCGAGCTCGCGCAGTCGTGCGAGATGACCGATTACCCGCGCGGCCAGACGGCGCCCGACGGCGTCAGCCTCGTGCCACTGCTCGACGGGGAAGTGTCAAACCTGGGTCGCGACGCCGTGCTCGAGGAGAGCTACGAGCCGACTCGCAACTACTGGACGGCATTGCGCACCACGGCCATCCATCCGCGTGGGCTGTGGCACTACGTCGAATACGAGACCGGCGAGCGCGAGCTGTACGACCTCGCGACCGATCCGGACGAGCTGAACAACCTCGCCAACGTGCCCGGCCACGACGAGATCCTTGCCGAGTTCGCCCTACGCCTCTCCGCGCTGCGCGCGGAGGGAACGACCGACGAGCGGGGCACGATTCGCTTCGTCCAGTCGACTGTGCCCCACGATGGCCAGGACTTCAATTACAGCGGCGATCTGGGCAGTTTCACGCTCGATGACGACCTCGACACCGTCAATCGCCAGCAGCGAACGTTTGCCAACATCCCCACCGGCACGTACACGATGACCCAAACGGCCGTGCCCGGATGGACGCTGACAGAGATCGCATGCACCGAAGAAGTGGTGTCCGATGTCACCACAGGTACGGCGACGATCGACCTACATCCGAATCAGGTCGTGGTGTGCACATTTGTCAATGCCGCAGAGCAGCCCGATGCGGGCATCTCCCAGGTCGCCCTCGGCCCGTTCAAGGTCGATGGCGTATACGCATCAACGGCACTCGAGAGCCAGACATCCAGGCGCAAGAACGCCAAACGACGAGGGGTATACGACTTCTACGTGATGATTCAGAACGACGGCGGCCAGACTGATTCGTTCAAGGTGCGCGGCCTCAACACGGGCTCGACGCGCATCTCGGTGGCCTTCCTCGACCCGAGCGTGGTTACCAGCCAGGTGACCGCGGGCACGTACACCGTTTCCAACCTCGCCCCGGGCGCGACGGCGTTCCTTGGCATTCGTTTCACAGTCGGCTCGCGCGCGGGCAGCAGCGCCAAGAAGACCGTCGATCTGACTGTCAGCTCCGTGCTCGACCCAACACGGGTAGATGTAGTTCGGGCCGTCACGAGGCGGTGAGATTGTGATCGGCCGTCGCCTGCTTGTCCTCGTGGGTGCAGTAGGCCTGCTGCTGGTCGGATTGACCGCCGTGGTTCACGGAAACCTGGCCGGCCCGGCGAACGCGGCCAACGAAAAGCCGAACGTGGTCGTCTTCATGATCGACGACACGAGCATCCACGACGGCCGGCTGTGGGGCGACGGCCCGCACGGCGACCCGGCACTGACGCCCGCGATCTACAACCGTTTTGTGGCTAACGGCGTGCGCTTCCCGAACGCGATCGGCGAGACGCCGCTGTGCTGCCCGGCACGCGCGACGCTGATGACCGGACTGCATACCCACAATCACGGCGTCAAGCTCAACGACGCGAAGCTCTTCAACCCCGCCGAGCACATCGGCCGGGCCATGGGCGACGAGGGCTACGCCACGTACTGGATCGGCAAGTACCTCAACAAGGTCGAGACGATGTCGCCCGCGCAGTGGACCGCGAACGCCAGTGGCTGGACCGAGTTCGACGTCTTCGCCAACGCCGTCAACGACAACACAGTGGGCTACTACACGAACTACACCCTGTTCACCAAGCAGGGCATCCTCTTCCCACCCGAGCACTCGACCCAGATGGTCGGCGACCGGGCGGTGTCGCGCTTTGCGGCGACGCCCGCCGACAAGCCGATCTTCGCCGTCCTGTCGCCCTACAACACGCATTCGCCGCACATCCCCATGCCGCAATTCGACGGCGATGCGCGATGCGATTCGATGCCGCCCTGGAATCCGCCCAGCTACAACGAGGCCGACGTTTCCGACAAGCCGCCCTACGTCCAGTCTCGTCCGCTCTATCCCTACCCGGATGGCTGGCCGCTCGAGCGCATGTGCGAGGAGATGCTCGGCGTCGACTGGATGGTCGATCGGGTGGTCGACGAGCTGGCGGCCGAAGGCCGGCTGAACAACACGATGTTCATCTTCACCGCCGACAACGGCATGGATTGGGGCGAGCACCGCCTCGAGCTCAAGCAGACCCCGTACTCGGTGCCCATTCCGCTGTACATCAGCTGGCCTGCCGCGAACTGGGCCGCCGAGGGTGGCTCGATCGACGAGCACGTTTCGAGCATCGACCTTGCACCGACCATCTGCCAGGTCGGCGGCTGCGACCTGGGGCCATTCCCGGGCGGCCAGCAAGGGCCGGACGGTGTCAGCCTCATTCCGCTCCTGAAGGGCAATGTCAACAACCTGGGCCGCGATGCGCTGCTTGAAACGAGCTGGGACAGTCGAGTGTGGGCCGGTGTTCGGACAACCGACCTGAGCGAGCTCGGACTGTGGCACTACGTAAACCACTCGAACGGCTTCAAGGAGCTCTACAACATCGATCCGGACGAGGATCCGTGGCAGCTCGACAACCTCGCCTATGACCCGGCCTACGCCGATATCCGTGAGGAGCTGGCCAATCGACTGCTGGAGCTGCTGGCTGAGGGTCGGGCGGACTCCACCGCGACCTTGACCATCACCCAGGACTCGCTGCCCAACGCCGCCGATGACTTCAGCTTCACCGGTGACCTGGGTCCATTCACGCTCGATGACGACTCGAACGCAACCCTGCCGCGTAAGCGCGTGTTCAGCGGCCTCGCGCCCGGTTCGTACACCGTCACTCAGCAGCCGCGTGCGGGCTGGAGCCTGAGCTCGTTGACGTGCCCGGCCGGCCACGAGGTGGATTTGGCGAACGGCACAGTGAC
>DASQLS010000034.1:0-2576 GCA_035629915.1 Candidatus Limnocylindrales bacterium
CCGAGCAGCTCGAGGCCCACCGCCGCGAGCGCGAAGCGTACGTCAAGCGGGCGATGGTCGTGCTCAATGACGCGCTGGCGAAGGTCCACATCAGCGCCGAGCTCTCCGGGCGGCCGAAGCACATCAGCAGCATCTGGAAAAAGATGGAGCGCAAGGGCGCGAACCTGGACGAGATCTACGACGTCCACGCGATTCGCGTGCTTGTCGACGAGGTCCCTGACTGCTACGCGGCCCTCGGCGTCGTTCATTCAATGTGGCGGCCGATCCCCAACCAGTTCGACGACTACATCGCGGTGCCCAAGGCGAACGGCTACCAGAGCCTTCACACCGCGGTCATCGCGCTCGACGGCAAGCCGCTCGAGGTCCAGATCAGGACCCACGCCATGCACCGGGTGAGCGAGATGGGCATCGCCGCTCACTGGCGCTACAAGGAAGGCGGCAAGGTCGACAAGAGCTACGACGCCAAGCTCGCCTGGGTGCGTCAGCTGATGGACTGGCAGCGCGACGTATCCGACGCGACCGAGTTCGTCGAAGGCCTGAAGCTGGACCTCTTCCAGGATCAGGTCTTCGTTTTTACGCCACGCGGCGATGTCAAGGATCTCCCCGCCGATTCGACGCCGCTCGACTTCGCATATCGGATTCACACCGACGTCGGCCACTCGTGCATCGGCGCCAAGGTCAACAACCGCCTCGTGCCGCTCGACTACACGCTCCAGAACGGCGACATCGTCGAGATCGTGACCACCAAGGCCGCACACGGCCCGTCGCGCGACTGGCTGAAGATCGTGCAGACCGGCCATGCCAAGGAAAAGATCCGCCAGTGGTTCAAGCGCCAGGAGCGCGAGGAGAACATCGTTCACGGGCGCGAGTCGCTCGAGCGCGAGCTGCGTCGTCTGGCGCGCTCATCGCTCGAGAAGCTTGGCCCGGAGCGCATCGCCGAGATGGCCGAGCTGTACAAATACCAGACGGTCGACGACTTCTTCGCCGCCATCGGCTATGGCGCGGTATCGGCGCAACAGGTCGTAGCGCGGCTCGATGTCGTCGACGACCAGAACGAGCAGGTGCTGCCGTCGGTTGCGCCGCAGCTGCCAACACGAACGGACGGCGTGCGCGTCAAGGGTGTGGGCGAGCTGATGATCCGCTTCGCGCGCTGCTGCCATCCCATTCCGGGCGACCCGATCACGGGCTACATCACCCGCGGCCGCGGCGTGACGGTCCACCTCCCGACGTGTCCGACGATCGTCAACGAGAAAGAGGTCGGCCGGCTTATCGAGGTCGAATGGGAGGGCAGCGTCCAGCAGACCTACCCGATCGCGATCCGCGTCGAGGGCTACGACCGAACGGGGCTGCTGTCCGAGATCACCAACGTCGTGGCCGAGAACAAGGTCAACATCATCTCGGCCAACGTGCGCGTCCATCCCGACCACACGGCGACCATCCAGGCCACGCTCCAGGTCTCGTCAGTGGCGCAGCTGGCGCGTGTCCTGACACGCATTGAGCAGCTTAAGGACGTCCACACCGTCCAACGCGAGCTCACCTAGCCGCCTAGAGGTCGAAGGCGAACCGAGCCACGTGCTGCGTTCCGTCGCGCAGGCGGACGACGAAGTCGCGACAGGTGTCGTCCCAACCGGGTGCTGTCTTCCAGAGCAGGACGTATTGGTCGCTGCTCACCTCGTAACGGAAGTTGTAGATCCGCCCGACCGTCAACCTGCCCAGCGCCTCGCCTGTCTCGCAGTCAACCGGACGATGACGTGGCCAGCCCTGGATCACTTCGGTACCGGAATACCCATCCATCGAGAATCGAATCGTCCGCTTCATTCCCGCGGTGAGATGGTTCGCGCCCGGTGATTCGACCGTCGGAGCGACGAACTCGAACGGATAGACGACGCGATACGTGACGGTTCTGGTCGCCGGAAGTCCGGCAGCATTCTCCGCATCTACGGTGAATGTTTTCGTCCCCACCGTGGAAGTGTCGAGGGAGTCGCCATCCGGTACGGGGCCGGCGCAACTGACGATCGAGGACGTTGACGAGCAGCTGTAGTCGGCCGCGACTCCGCTGTCGAGCAGATAGGTGGCGTCTTGCGCCGGCGTCGTGATCGTGATCAGCGGGCAGTCGAGCACATACGCCGTAACGTTCATCGGCGTGATGTCCGTGTGGGTGCGACCCGGCAGGACGGAAGCTCCGGTCGCGCTGTACAGGACTTGCCCGGAGTAGCCGCCGAGCGTGCCCGGCGTGAAGGTGACCGTAGACTCGACGTAGCCTGCGATGGCTGAGCCACTGATCTGATTCCAGGTCGCCGGTAACACGAGCTGGTTGTCCGGGGTCGCAGGCAGCGTTGCCGACAGCGAGGCGTCGGAAGTTCCCGAGACGCTGAGGGTCACCGTCGTCCCATTTATCCAACTCGTTGCCGGAGTGTCGCCCGAGGCGCCCGACTCGGCGATCGGAGCCACGAGCGCTGTACGCGTCAGCTCCACGCCGAGGCATACGTCGCCGAGTGCCATCGTCTGTCCATTTGGTGCGGCGAAGGGGGCAGCGCCGTCGCCGTCGATCCGTACCTCATCGGCCAGGACTGGGA
>DASQLS010000035.1:0-10622 GCA_035629915.1 Candidatus Limnocylindrales bacterium
CCCGGCCGGCATGGCCGTGCGTGCACGAGCTTTCGCTCTGGCTGGAGGACCGACTCGACGGCGCCGGAGTCGAGATCATGGGAATGAACAAGGGCGGCACGGTCTCGGCCGCCGGCCTGAGCGTGACCATGGTTCAGGCCCACCACTCGGCGGGCGATTGGTCGGCCGCCGGCGACGGACCGCTGTACCTCGGCGAGCCGGCCGGCTTCGTTATGGAGCTCGAGGACGGACGACGCGTCTACTTCGCCGGCGACACCGACGTCTTCGGCGACATGGCGCTGATCCGTGACCTGCACCGTCCGGACGTGGCCTTCCTGCCGATCGGCGGGCATTACACCATGGGCCCCGCGGGAGCGGCCCGCGCGGCGGAGCTGCTCGGCGTGCGCGCGCTGGTGCCCATCCATTACGGCACTTTCCCCGTCCTGGCCGGCACTCCCGACGCGCTCCGATCTGAGCTTTCGAAGCTTGGCCTGGCGGTCGCGGTCATCGCCCCGGAGCGCGGCGTCGAAACGCCCCTCCCCTGATGCGCGGCGCTCGGTGAAGATCCGGCTCGCCGACCCGGCACATGACGCCGCGCGCGTAGCCGAGATATATCGGTCGGCCGTCGAGGATTCGCACGTGTCGTTCGAGATCGTGGCGCCCGAAGCGGCCGAGATGGCGACGCGAATGAGCAAGGTGCTCGACCGGACGCCGTGGCCGGTGGCCGAAGAAGACGGGCGCGTCGTGGGCTACTCGTACGCATCCGCCCATCGCGAGCGCGCCGGCTACCGCTGGTCGGTCGACATCTCGGTCTATGTCGACAGCGAGTGGCACGGCCGCGGAGTCGGACGGTCCCTGTATGCCGAGCTGCTGGAACGAATTCGCGGGCAGGGCTTCGTCAACGCGTACGCCGGCATTTGCCTGCCCAATCCGGCGAGCGTGGGACTGCACGAGTCGCTCGGCATGACGCTCATCGGCGTCTACGAACGTGTCGGCTTCAAGTTCGATCGCTGGTGGGACGTGGCCTGGTATGGCATGCGCCTCGCCGAGCCCGACGGCGTGCCCCCGGAGCCAACTGGCTATCCCAAATAGAGATGCGCAGGTTGCAAATCTCCAAGAAGGGACGCATTTCCTCCCACCGCGAGATGGCTGAGGTTTGGGTGACCGGTATTCGCGCGGTGGCGCGGCTTCTCGGGCTGAGGAGCTGACATGGCAACTCTTGGATCGCTATATGCGACGAACACGGCGGCAGATGCCTAGCGCGGCGACCACGTGACTATCCCGATCCTGGTCGGCGTCCAGTCGAAGGCGTAGCCGCCGTCGCGCTCGGTGACGGTGTCGCGCACCAGTTCGGACAGACGCTCGTCTTTGGCACTCCCCTCGCGCAACCAGAGTTGACGCCGCGCCATTGACATCGCTTCGTCGACCGAGGCAAGGCTGTGCGGCGTCCGCTCGACGAGACGCACCTCGGGCAGCCTCGCCCGCGCGAGCAGGACCAGGAGCAGTTCGGGCAGGGCTGGTAGGCGGACGCGTGGCTCGCCGTGGATCTCGTTCCAGAACATCGTCGCGACGGTGGTCATCGCCGACTCGGCGATCACTGCGACGCACAGCCTTCTCGTGGCCGCCTCGGCCGCGTCCAGGAACGGCCCGAACTCGGCGATGTCGTAGCCGACGTGCGCCATCAGGGACACGTCACCGGTGGGCAGAGACGCTAACGGCCAGCGCCCCTCGATGACCCGCGTGTTCGCGATCCCGTTGGCCGAGGCGTCTTCGGAGAGCGCGCCGAGCATCGACGGCGAGGGGTCGATCGCCACGACTTCGCGCACGGCGAGAGCCAACGGGAGCGCGTATCGCCCTCCTCCGGCGCCGATGTCAAGCCACACGTCGTCGGGCTGGGCAATCGACAGCAATGCGTTGAGCGACGGGTCATCCGTGCGCCGCGGATCAACGCGGAATCGGTGGCTCACCGGAGCGTAGAAATCGGCCGGGTCCTGCACCTCGCGACTGCGCTCGACCTGCTCCTTGTCGGCCTCGACTCGGGCGCGCCAGGCGGCCAGGAGCTCATCGACGGGCGGTGAGAGCAGGTCCGTCACCGAGTCAGGCTACGACTTGGGCCTAAACTCGACGGCGAGATGGGCAACATCGAGCGCCTGCAGCAGATTCTGACGGAGCGCATTGTCGTGCTCGACGGCGCCATGGGCACGCTGATCCAGGGCTACGAGCTCGACGAGGCAGGCTTCAGAGGCGACCGCTTCAGGGACCACACGCACGACCTGCGCGGCGCGAATGAAGTGCTCAACCTGACGCGTCCGGAGATCATCGGCGAGATCCACGGCAAGTACCTGGACGCCGGCGCGGACATCATCAGCACCAACACGTTCAACGGCAACGCGATCTCGCTCGCCGACTATGCCCTCGAGCCGTTGGCGCAGGAGCTCAACCACGCTGCGGCCACGATCGCACGCCGAGCGGCCGATGCGGCGACCGAACGCAAGCCAGACAAGCCACGTTTCGTCGCCGGATCGCTCGGGCCTACGACGAGGACCGCGTCGATCTCGCCCGACGTCAACGATCCAGGCGCGCGCAACGTGACCTGGGACCAGCTGGTGGCCGCCTACGTCGAGGCGGGCCGCGGCCTGGTCGCGGGTGGCGTCGACATCCTGTTGATCGAGACGATCTTCGACACGCTCAACGGCAAGGCCGCGATCTTCGCCGTCGAGTCGCTCTTCGATGAGCTCGGCACGCGGCTGCCGGTGATCGTCAGCGGCACGATCACCGACCAGAGCGGCCGGACGCTGTCGGGGCAGACGGTCGGCGCGTTCTGGAACAGCGTGCGCCACGCCCGGCCGTTCGCGGTCGGGCTGAACTGTGCCCTCGGAGCGCGGATGCTGCGTCCTTATGTCGCCGAACTGGCGCGGATCGCCGACGTACCAGTCGTCACCTACCCCAACGCTGGCCTGCCCAACGCCTTCGGCGGCTATGACGAGCAACCGCCTGAGACGAGCGGCGTGCTCGGACAGCTTGCCCGCGAAGGAGCCCTGAATCTGGTCGGCGGCTGCTGCGGCACGACGCCCGACCACACGCGTGCGATCGCGGCCGCCGTCGAGGGCCTCCCGCCCCGATCGATTCCGACGCTCGAGCCGCGTACCGGCCTTTCCGGCCTCGAGCCGCTCGACATCGGGCCCGATTCGCTGTTCGTGAACGTCGGCGAGCGGACCAACGTCACCGGCTCGCGGGCATTCGCGCGGCTGGTCAAGGAGGGCCGTCAGGACGAGGCCGTCGAGATCGCGCGTCAGCAGGTCGAGAACGGCGCCCAGATGATCGACATCAACATGGATGAGGCGCTGCTCGACTCCGAGAAGGCGATGGCCCGCTTCATCGATTTGATCGCCGTCGAACCGGACATCGCGCGCGTGCCGGTGATGATCGATTCGTCCAAGTGGAGCGTCATCGAAGAGGGCCTGAAACACGTCCAGGGTCGCTCTGTCGTCAACTCGCTGTCGCTCAAGGAAGGCGAGGACGAGTTCCTGCGCCAGGCCCGACTCGCCCGCCGCTACGGCGCCTCGGTCGTGGTGATGGCATTCGACGAGGAGGGCCAAGCGGACACTCCTGAGCGAAAGGTTTCGATCCTGGCGCGCGCCCACAAGCTGCTGACCGAAGAAGCGGGCTTCGACTCGACCGATGTGATCGTCGACCCGAACATCTTCGCCATCGGGACCGGCATCGAGGAGCATGCCGGCTACGCAAACGCCTACTTCGAAGCGGTGCGGCGCATCAAGCGCGAGCTGCCCGGAGTGCTGGTCAGTGGTGGCGTCTCGAACGTTTCATTCGCGTTCCGCGGCAACGACGCTGTACGCGAGGCGATCCACTCGGTCTTCCTGTTCCACGCGATCCGCGCCGGCATGGACATGGGCATCGTCAACGCCGGCGCGCTGGCGGTCTATGACGACATCCCGGCAGAGCTCAAGGACCGCGTCGAGGATCTCGTCCTCAACCGGCGCGACGACGCCACTGAGAGGATGCTCGAGATTGCCGACGAGGTCCGCGGCGGCGAGCGCGGCTCGGCCAGCGGGCGCGACCTCTCGTGGCGCGAGGCGCCCGTCACCGAGCGCCTTCGCTACGCCCTGGTCGAGGGCATCGCCGACTACATCGTCGAGGACACCGAGGAGGCGCGGCTTGCCGCCACTCGGCCACTCGACGTGATTGAGGGGCCGCTGATGAGCGGCATGGATACGGTCGGTGACCTGTTCGGCAGCGGCCGAATGTTCCTGCCCCAGGTCGTCAAGAGCGCGCGGGTCATGAAGCAGGCCGTCGCTTACCTCGTGCCGTTCATCGAGGCCGAGAAGGCCAAACTCGCTCTGGCCTCGAACGGAAACGGCAACGTAAGCGCTCAGAAGGCCGTCGGCACGGTCGTCATGGCCACGGTCAAGGGTGACGTGCACGACATCGGCAAGAACATCGTCGGCGTCGTCCTCGCCTGCAACGGCTACCGCATCGTCGACCTCGGCGTGATGGTGCCGTGGCCCAAGATTCTCGAGATCGCGCGCGAGGAGAATGCGGACTTCATCGGCCTGTCCGGGCTGATCACGCCGTCGTTGGAAGAGATGCGCACCGTCGCCCAGGAGATGGAGCGCGAGGGAATGACGCTGCCGCTGTTGATCGGTGGCGCAACCACTTCGCGCGCCCATACAGCCGTGCGACTCGAGCCGATGTACTCGGGCCCGGTCGTCCATGTCCAGGACGCGTCCCGTGCTGTCGGCGTGGTCAGGGCGCTGCTCGACGACAAGCAGCGCGACGATTTCGTGAGCAGCACGCGCGAGGCGTACGCCGTCCTCCGCCGGCAGCACTCCGAGCGCGACGACCCCGGACGCCGCCTGACGTTGGAGCAGGCACGTGCCAATCGGCTGCGGCTCGAGTGGACCGCAGACGCGCCCACGCCAACGTTCCTTGGCTCACGCTCCTTCCGCGACGTCCCGCTCGAGGAGCTGCGCAGCTACATCGACTGGACGCCGTTCTTCGATGCCTGGGAAGTGCCGGGCCGCTATCCGGACATCCTGTCCGACGCGAAGCGCGGACCGGCTGCCACCGCACTGTTCGAGGACGCCCAGCGACTGCTCGATCGAATCGTCAGCGAGCGGATGCTCACTTCGAACGCGGTGGTCGGCTTCTGGCCGGCGAACTCCACCGACGACGATGACATCGTGCTGTTCACGGACGAGTCGCGCTCGGTTGAGCTCGATCGGCTGCACGCCCTTCGGCAGCAGATGGCCAAGCCGGATAGTCGGCCGAACATCGCCGTGTCGGACTTCACGGCGACCGTCGAATCGGGCTTGCGTGACTATGTCGGTGCCTTCGCGGTTTCCGCCGGTGACGGCATCGAAGAGGCAAAGGCGGTCTTCGCGGCGCAGAACGACGACTACTCGGCCATCCTCCTCGCCTCGCTCGCCGACCGGCTGGCCGAGGCGGCCGCCGAGTGGCTCCACGCCCGAGTTCGGCGCGAGCTGTGGGCCTACGCGCCGGACGAGTCGATCGACAACGATTCGCTGATCCGCGAGGAGTACCAGGGCATCCGACCCGCGCCCGGCTATCCGGCGCAGCCCGACCACACCGAGAAGCGCACGATCTTCCGCCTCCTCGACGCTCCCAAGGCGGCCGGTATCCACCTGACCGAGTCAATGGCGATGGTGCCCGGTGCGGCCGTCAGCGGGCTGTACTTCTGGCATCCCGACGCGCATTACTTCGGGCTCGGCCGGATTGGCCGTGATCAGCTGGCCGACTACGCACGGCGCAAGGGCTGGTCGCTCGCCGAAGCGGAGCGCTGGCTGGCACTCAACATCGTCGAGGAGCGCGCCGAGGCGGTTCGGTGAATCGGCGACGCCTGGTCGAGCTCTGGCCGCTGCCATGGCTCGTTGTGGTGTTGGCGTTCGTCGTTGGGGCACTTGCCAATGAGTTGAACCGCGCAAATAGCGTCAGCTGGTGTGACGGCGAGCTCGTAATCGAGGCACTCTCCTCCAACGCCAACTGCCCGGCACGACTCGAGGACTTCATCTGGGTGGCAGTCCTGGCGGCGATCGCGCTGGGCATCATCGTCGCCTGCAGATTGGTCATCAGGAACGCATTCCGGGAACCCAACGAAGACGCTTGACGCGAATCTGGCCGCGCTATACTCGGCCCCGGCCGGTCGCGCCGCGCTCAACGACCTCCGCGGCTGGCCAACCCGTTTCTGAGCGCGACCTTGCGGAGGCCGTAGCGACCACCTTGTCCTCGAACGTCGCGCAGAGCTACCCCTATACGACCGAGACCGAGTCTGAGCGCGCCCTGAAGATCGAGGCGCTAACACTTCAGTTCGACGGCCTGCGCGACAGGATCGCGGCCGAGAGCGAACCGGTTGCCTACGACGATCCCGAGGAGCCCGGCCGCCCGAATCGGATGTGGGTCTTCGTGTGCCCCAAGCACGTCTCGGGCCGGCTGCACGTCGCCGGCTACGCGCGCGAGCGTCACGCCCTGTTCGCGGTGTGCGACGAGGGCGGCGAAACCTACCTCCGCTGACACACTCCGCGCTCGATGGCTGACGAAGAGACGCGTCCAGCCGCGCCGGTGGTCACCTGCCGCCAGTGCGGCAACGAGGTTCCGCGGCTCGAGTTCTGCATTCGCTGCGGCGACCCGCTCGACGACGAGTACAACGCCGAGACGCAGCGCCAGCAGCGGCGCCGCTTCGCAGCCGCGCCCGACGAGCCGCTAACGACGGTTGCCCTGAGCTCACTCTTTCCACAGCTGCCACGGGCGGAAATGCGCTACTTCCGGATCGCTCTCGGAGTCGGAGTGGCGATCGTCGTCGCTCTCGGGCTGCTCGGGTTCTTCCCGATAGCGCTCGTCGCCGCAGCCGTGCTCGTCCCGACGCTGATGGTGCTCTACCTGTACGTGACCGACATCTACGAGGACGAGCCACTGTGGGTCTACGCCGGCACGATGCTGTGGGGCGCGCTCGCAGGCGTGATCTACGGACTGGTCGTGCGCAACCTCCCGACGGGGAGTGCCTTTGGCGGACCGGACGTGCCCGCGATCCTGCTCGCCGGCGTGGCCCTGCCGCTCGTCGAGGGCGCGCTGATGATCGCCGGCCCGCTGCTGCTGCTCCGACTGCCGCGATTCAACGACGTGCTCGACGGTGCCACATTCGGCGCGGCGTCGGCGGTCACATTCAGCGGCGCATCGCTGCTCGTTCAGTCGGCCGATCTGCTCGGGGCCGGACTGCGGCCGGCGGGTGATCCCCTGCCCTGGGTGGTTCAGCTCATCTCGCTCGCGGTGCTGCAGCCGGTCATCGCGGCCGGTGCGATCGGCGCCGCAGCGGCTGCATTCTGGCTGCGCTATCGCGCGCCGATCACCGACCGCCACGCGCTGGGCATCGTGGGCCGGCCGTGGGCGGCGCTCCTGGGCGCGGCCGCTTTGCTGATCATTGCCGGCGTGGCGAAGGCGACGCTGTCGCTCATCCCGGCCACGATCGTGCTCGCCGCTGTCGCAGCAGTGGCACTCATCTGGCTACGGCGCGCCATCCACCTCGGCCTGCTCCAGGAATCACGGGAGATCGAGGTCGAGCGTTCGATTGCGTGCCCCAACTGCGGTCACACCACGCCCGAGCACACCTTCTGTGGCCACTGTGGCATCGCCCTTCGGGCGCTGCCGCGTGGCGCGTCGCCCAAGCGAGCTGCGAAAGAGGCTCACCAGTGAGCGACCCTCAGCAGCCGATCCAGCCGTCTCAGCCGCCTCAACCGCCTCAGCCGGCTCAGCCCCTGCAGCCGCCGCCGGGCTACGGCTACCCGCCCCCGAGTTACGGCACGCCGCCGCCGGGGTATGGGCCGCCACCCGGCTACGGCTACGGCGCGCCGCCACCGCCGCGTGACTCACGCATGGGCGCCGGCGCGATCGTCGCCGTGTTCGTCGGCGTGCTCGTCGCCGTTGCGCTGATTGCGGGCCTGGTCGTGTTGCTCAATCAGCCTCCGCCGCCCGTGCCCGACTGCCTGCCCGGCACGCCCTGTGCCCCTCGACCGACACTGCCGCCGATCGCCGACCGCTCACCGCTGCCCTCAACGGCGCCGACCAACCAGCCATCGCCTTTCGCACCGTCCAGCCCGACACCACCCGGGCAGACGAACCCGCCGGCTACACCGGTCCCGACCGATGCGCCGCTGCCGACTGCCACTCCAGGCTCTGATTCGCCACCTGCCGTCACCGGCCAGACATGGACCAGCCCGACGCTCGGCTACTCCTTCGAATACGACCCCGAGATCTTCGAGCTGGCCAGCGAAGATGAGGACACGGCCGTCTTCAGTGGCACGTTCTTCGACGCTCAGGTGGTGATCGAGGCAACCGACGCGACGACCTCGCCGGCGGAGATGCTCGCCCGCCAGCTGGCCAAGGTCGATGAGCGGATCATCGCCCGTGCGCCTGATGCCGATGAGTACGACGCCCTGCTCGGACCGAGCATCGGCTACATCCGCGGCGAGGGCGCAGTGTTCGGTGGCACGCTTCTCGGCCGCGACGGCACCCCCGTGGCGCCTGCCGGCGTGGTGGTGATGTCGTCGACCGACGGGCGCATCACCGTCGCGGTTGTGCTGCTGGTTGCCACGCCCGACGTGCGCCTCGGCTCCGACACGCACCTCCACGCTGTACGCGATGCGGCCGACGACTTCCTGAAAACCTTCAACTGGGGTGGGACGTGAGACGAGCGTGGCTGATCCTCGCCCTGCTCGCGCTGCTTGGCTGTGGCGCGCCGGCGACGACGGAGGTTGCGATGAGAACGACCGACCAGGCCGCCGGGTCCGATCCGAGCGCGGAGCCCGTCGATCTCGGGCCGACAGCGGCCGAAGAGCAGGTCCAATTCTCCGTCAGCCTCAGGCTGCCCGGCGCGGCCGCCCTTGACGAGTACCTGGCCGGCCTCACCTCGCCCGGCTCGCGCCACTACCGCCAGTACCTGCGCCCGGCCGAGTTCGGCGCCCGGTTTGGTCTCGACGACGAGGAGCTGGGGCGGGTCGTCGGCTGGCTCGAGCAGGGCGGCATGGAAGTGGCCGCATCGCCACAGCGCACGTCGTTGGCAGTGAGCGGCCACGCCGCGGAAGTGAACAGGCTGCTCGGCATCACCCTCGTCGACCGCCAGAACGCGAACGGCGAGCGCTTTCATCGTCCGGTCGGCGTGCCGAGTGTGCCAGGCGATGTCCGCGGCGACGTGGCGGCGATCCTGGGACTTGATACCGAGCCGCTGATCGAGCCGGCGCTCGGCGGCATCCTCGCCGCGGGAGTCGGCGCCGACGGCCTCCTGCCGGCGACCGTGGCACGCGCCTACGAGATCGAGCCGCTCCACGCAGCCGGGCTGCACGGCCAGGAGCAGTCCGTCGCCATTGTGTCGTTCGACACCTACACGCCGAGCGACGTCGACCTGTTCGACGAGCGCCAGGGCATCGACTCGCCGCCCGTTGAGCTGGTCCGCCTAGACGGCGCTCGAACAGAGCCAGGCCCGGGCACCGGCGAGGTCGCGCTCGATATCCAGGTCATCCGCGGCATCGCGCCGCAGGCGCGGATCATCAACTACGAGGGGCCGAACTCGGCCGACGGGTTCGCCGGCATCATCAATCGCATCGTGGCCGACGACCAGGTACGCATCGTCAGCATCAGCTGGGGTCTGTGCGAGAACCACGCCGGCCAGAGCACGCTCGAGGCGATGCAGCGCGAGTTCGCGGCCGCCTTTGCGGCCGGCATCAGCGTCTTCGCCGCGAGCGGGGACGACGGCGCGTACGACTGCCGCCGCGTTCAGATCTCGGCCGATCCGTTCGAGCGCGACCTGTCGCTATCGGTCGACTGGCCGGCGTCGAGTCCGAGCGTCGTCGGCGTTGGCGGCACTTTCCTCTCTACCCGCCAGGACGGCACGTACATCGAGGAGGCCGGCTGGGAGGAGCCTCTCGGCGGCGGTGGTGGCGGCGGCGGGTTGAGCCGCTTCCAGCAGCGGCCCGACTGGCAGCGTGGCCCCGGAGTCGACAACTCGACCAGCAACGGCATGCGCCAGGTGCCCGATGTGGCCGGTCCGGCCGACCCAACCAGCGGTTTCTTCATCGTCTATACCGAGCCGAGCGAAGGAGTCGTCGCCGGCCGCGTCGGCGGCACGAGCGCGGCGGCACCGTTCTGGGCCGGGTCGATGCTGCTTACCCAGCAGCTCGCCCAGCAGCAGGGCGTCGAGGCGCTCGGCGCCATCGGGCCAACGCTGTACGAGATTGCCGCTGAGCAGCCGACCGGCGCCGTGTTCCACGACATCATCCGTGGGGGAAACCTGCTGTTCAGCGCCGGCCCGGGCTGGGACTACTCCACCGGTCTCGGCACTCCGCGCGTTGCGCCGCTGGCCCAGGCGATCGTCGACCGCCTCTCGGAATGACGCGCCGCCTCTCGGAATGAGGCGTTAGCTCTCCAGCTGGTGCGCTGCCTCGCTAAAGAGGCCACCCATCGCGCGCGAGGTCGTCGGGAACGCCGTGATCGTCTGCGCCAGCACCTCGATCTTGGTGCGCGTCTTGATCGCCAGCACGGCCATGTGGATCGCCTCTGAGGCGCCCGGACCGGCCATGAACGCGCCGACGAGCTCGTGCGCTTCTCGGTCGACGACG
>DASQLS010000036.1:0-2315 GCA_035629915.1 Candidatus Limnocylindrales bacterium
TGGATCGCGTCGCCACGCCTTCCCCTTGGCCGTCCCGACGGGCGAGCTCGTCAACAGCTGGTTGCCGTCCCAATCGATCCACATCAGGCAGCCGGCCATCGAGCCGTCGCGCCGCGTCCAGCTGACGTGGCCGATGTGGTCGGTCGTCAGCAGATAGGCCAGGTCGTCGGGGACTGCCGGATGGTCGGTCATGGCTGCCGCTGGAGGTTCATCAATTCGCTCCCGACGATACAGTCCGCGCGTGGAACTCGGGATCTACACGTTCGGCGCGGTACATAGCGATCCGGCGACAGGGCGGCAGATCGACGCCCGTGAGCGACTGCGCCAGGTGGTCGCCGAGATGGAGCTGGCCGATCAGGTCGGCCTCGACGTCTTCGCCATCGGTGAGCATCACCGACCCGACTTCGCAGTCAGTAATCCGGCCGTCGTGCTGGCGGCCGGCGCCATGCGAACGACGAAGATCCGGTTGTCGAGTGCCGTCAACGTGCTCTCGTCCGACAACCCGATCCGAGTCTTCCAGCAGTTCGCGACGCTCGATCTGCTCTCCGGCGGCCGTGCCGAGATCATGGCCGGCCGCGGGTCGTTCATCGAGTCGTTTCCGCTCTTCGGCTACGACCTGGGCGACTACGACACGCTTTTCGCGGAGAAGCTCGAGCTGCTGCTCAGGATCCGCGAGTCGGAGCGGGTCACCTGGCCGGGTGGCCGGCACACGTATCCAATCGAGAATCGCGGCGTGTATCCCCGACCGATCCAGGATCCGCTGCCGGTCTGGATCGCGGTGGGTGGCACGCCCGAATCGGCCGCGCGGGCCGGGCTGCTCGGCTTGCCGCTGGCGCTCGCGATCATCGGCGGCGACCCGGCGCGCTTCAAGGCGTTTGCCGAGATTCATCGCGCGGCCACGGCCGAGGCCGGACATCCGCGACAGGCGTTCAGCATCAACTCCCACGGCCTGATCGCGGACGACTCGCAGAAAGCGGTCGAGATGGCGTTTCCGCCGATGAAGGAGATGATGGATCGCATCGGCAAGGAACGTGGCTGGGGAGTGCCGCCGATGACACTCGAGCAGTTCGAGCGATCACGCAGCCTGCGCGGCGCCAACTTCGTCGGCTCGCCCGAACAGGTCGCCGAGAAGATCCTGCACCAGCACGAGCTCTTCGATCACGACCGCTTCCTGATCATGTTCACCGTTGGCCCGCTGGCCCACGACGCGGTGCTGCGCTCAATCGAGCTGTTCGGCACCAGGGTGGCGCCACTGGTCCGCGACGAGATTGCCAGGCGGCGCGCGAACAGCGCTGCCACCATTACGCCATGACCCGACGGACGCGGGCAACCAGGGCGGCGGCGTTGTCGCTGATTGTGTTGTTGACGGGCGTCCTCGTTGCACCGGCGGCAGCCAGCGAGGCATTGCTTGCACCGGGCGCGGTCGGCATGGATCGCCAGGTCTACGGCTTCTTTGACTCAGGCGATCGCGATTACATGTTGGAGACGGCCGACTACGACGTGCTGACGACGGTCGCGTATTTCGCGCTCGTCGCCAATGCCGACGGCACGCTCCAGCGAGTGCGCCCGAACGGCTCACCGACCAGCGAGTATCGAGCCTGGACCAGCGACTGGATGACGCAGGTCATCGAGCTCGCGCACGACCATGGAACGGACATTGTTCTCACCATCAGTCGCTTCGGATGGACCGACTCGACTCGCGCGGTGACGGTCGCGCTGTTATCGGACGCGGCGGCGCGTCAGAGGCTCGCGAATCAAGCGGCGGCCGAAGTGGTGGCACGCGGCGTCGATGGCGTGAATCTCGATCTGGAACCGATGATCGGCGACCTCAAGCCAGAGTTCGTTGACCTTCTGCGACGGATGCGCGCCGCGCTCGATTCACACGATCCCGACCTGGTGCTGACCTTCGACTCGACCGGCTACTCGAGCAACTACCCGATCGCCGAGGCGCTCGCCGACGGTGCGGCAGACAACGTCTTCATCATGGCCTACCCGTTTCGAACCCGGAACTCCGATCGCGCCGGCGCGATGTCGCCGATGGGCGGTCTCTCGTTCGATGTGACCGAGGCGACGAGCCGGATCGTAGGTCTGTCGTCGCCCGATAAGGTGATCCTGGGGCTGGCGAACTTTGGCTTCCGCTGGCCAACCGAGACGCGCTACCTCCATTCGCTGACCCGCAAGAACTGGGCCACGTATGGCAACCCCGCGTCGTCGACGATCTCACGCTCCGCAGAGCTCGCCGCGCGGCACGGCCGCCGCTGGGATTCCGAGCAGCTCGTTCCATGGACGCGCTGGCGGTCCCGGGCATGTACGAG
>DASQLS010000037.1:0-5323 GCA_035629915.1 Candidatus Limnocylindrales bacterium
GAGCCGATCGAGGCGACGGTCCAGCGAGTCCTATCAATCGCGCGGTAATCGGCTGATAATCGGCCGGCACTAGAGTTCGAGTTTGGAATTCTCGCCGCTTTCGGGGCGACGCAATCGGTGATGCCGCGCCGAGGAGTCTTGTGGATTGTCGGACATCAAAGATGCCTACCCGCTGATCCTCAACAAAGTCGCGTCGCCCCACTACGCGACGCCGACGCTGCGTCGCGCGCGACTCATCGACTGGCTGAACCAGGCGTCGGGCTGTCGCGCGGCCGTTATCGCCGCCGACGCCGGTTATGGCAAGACAACGCTGCTCTGGCAATGGGAGCGCGAGGTCGACTTCCCCTGCTATTGGTACAAGCTCGATCGAAACGACCGCGACTGGACGTTCCACATCAGCTATCTGATCCAGTCGATCGCCAAGCGGCACAAGGACTTCGGGCGGCGTGCGCACTCGATGCTGCAGCAGCTCGGCGGGCCCGGCTCCTCCCGGCCCGGCGTTGCGGCCTACCTGCTGGCCGAGATGCACGAACGGCTGACGGAGCCCTGCACGTTCATCATCGATGACTGGCAGTACGTCAACGCCGTGACCGAGGTGCGCGGCCTCTGGAACCAGATCCTCCGCGACGCGCCGCCGACATGCCGATTCGTGTTTGCCTCGCGCGTCAAGCCGCGACTCCAGTTCGCGCGGTTCAAGACCCATTCGGGTTACGCCGAGCTCAGGACCGATGCGCTCCGCTTCAGCGAGTCGGAGATCGAGGAGCTCTTCCGCGACATCTACAACGATCCGCTCGATCCCACGGATGTCGCCGAACTCGAGCGACGCACCGAGGGGTGGGCCGCGTCGCTTCAGCTCGTTGAAGTCTCCTTGCGAGAGCGCCCGTCAGCGGAGGAGCGGAGCGAATTCATCCAGTCAATCACTGCCACGTCTGACAGCGATCTCTTCGATTTCCTCGCGGAAGAGGTTCTCGACCAGCAGCCCGAGGAAACCCGCAACTTCCTGCTAACGACCTCGATTCTCCAGCAGATAACCCCCGAGGTCGCCGAGCGCCTCGCCGGCGTCCACGATGGGCGGCGGGAGCTCACGGAGCTCGAGCACCGCGGTCTCTTCACGAATCGCCTGGATGACGAGCGGTACCGCTACCACAACCTGTTTCGCGACTTCCTGGAGAGACGGCTCACGGCCGAGCGGTCCGAGGCGGAGGTCGTTGGACTCCACATCCACGCGGCATCGTACTTCGAGACGACCGAGCAGTGGCCGGAGGCGATCCATCACTACCTGCGCGCCGGGCTTCAGCGCCAGGCTGCGCGGCTCATCGCCAAATATGGTGAGGACGTCGTCTCGTCCGGTCGGCTCGGCTTGGTCGACGAGTGGCTGCAGCAGCTGCCTCACGAGATGGTCAAGCAGAACGCCCGCTTGAGCCTCCTTTACGGCGAAGCCTGTGGCATCCGCGGCGACTGGGAGCTCGCGCTCGAGGCATTGAACCGAGCTCGGCAGTACTTCTCACGCAAGGGCGACCGACGCCTGGAGGCGCTGGCTTGCCTGAAGCTCAGCTCGGTCTACTCGAACTATGGCGACACCGAGCGTGCCGCTGAAGTCGCCGAAGCTGGCGTTGCGATTGTCCCGCCCGACGCGGTCGGCACCCGCCTCCGACTCGAGGGTAATGTCGCGATCACCCGTACCTGGTTGACGGGTCCGTTGGAGGCCGTCGTACGGGAGTGTCAACGGATCGCCGTGGAGGCGACGGCTCGCGGGTTCGAGCACTTTGCCGCCGTGGGGCATCACAACGCGGGGGAAATGCAGCTAAGGATGGGCCAGATCGACAAGGCCGTCGTGAACTTGGAGAGGTCTGCCCGATTCTGGGCTGAGACACCAACGAGTCCATTCGCGCACAACGAGGAACTCACATTCGCTCTGGTAGTCGCTCGTCAAAAGGATCGCGCGGCGGCAGTAGCGACCGACGCGATCCGCCGCACCTCACCATGGCCGAGGCCCACGGCGCACGCCCTATACGGTTGGGCCAGTGTCCTAGCATCCGAAGGACGGCTGCGTGAGAGTGCCGGCGCATTGCGAATGGCGACATCGCGCCCCTCGGTGCTGGGCGCTGCAAACGCGCCGTTATTCGCCCGGCTCATGGAGAGCCTCTACCTGGACGGTCAGCCCAGCAACGAGATTCTCGACGCTGCCGCGAGCATGGAGTCTGGACCAACCGTGGACCTGCGCTACTCGGCCGAGATCGCGCCCGCACGATCAATCGCAAAACACCTCGCGACGGCCTGCAGCGGCCAGTGCCTAGAGCGTCTCTCAGAGATGGCCGACGCCGAGTCCGTCGGCGCCAAACTCGTGGCCTCGGTGGGGCGTGTGAAGATCGGGGCGCTCGCGCTCGAACACCGAGCCAGTCGCCCCAAACGCGACGCCTGGCTTGCCCTATCACAGGCGATGTCAGATGGATACCTCGAAGCAATTCGGTGGTGGGTACGGCGTTATGCCTCTCATGCAGAGGTCGCCCTCACCCTGCCATCGGGAGCGGACACCCTCGCTGACCTGCTCGCGTGGGATCCAGATGGATGGCGTACCGAGCTGGTTCGCCTGCTTCCAATCACCAGCGGTCGCGCACGTGCGGTCCTGCTGAAAGCACTAACCCGCTACGCCAACCGTGAGACTGTGATCGCATTCGGGGAGATCCCTGGACCCGATGTCGCCGACGCTCGACGGCAGCTTCAACAGACGTACGCGGCTCGAGTGTATTTGCGCACGTTCGGCGGCATCAGCCTGCGCCGCGGCGCATGGCATGGGCCACCAATTAGCATTGACAAGCGGCGCGTGAGGGCTCTGTTAGCTGTCCTAGGAGCTCATGCGCATACGACACTGACCCGGGACATGGCCGTTGACATTCTCTGGCCGGAAGCCGACGGTGATTCGGCCATCAACAACCTCAATCAGACCGTATTCCAGTTGCGGCGCTACCTCGATCCATCGTATCGACAGGGCGAGAGCCCCGAATACATCATCAGTTCAGCTGATCAGGTCACATTTGCGCCGGGTCTGGTACATACCGACCTTCAGGAGTTCCGACGGCAATGCGATCGGTTGACGGATGTCAGTTGGCAGCAGCGCCAGGACGCAGCCACGAAGGCGATCGCATTGGTGCGAGGGGAGTTCCTTGCCGACCTCCGATATGAAACGTGGGCGTCGAGACTGCAGGTAGCTGTCCACAATGAAGTGCGTGCTCGGCTGCTTCCCATCGCCACGCAATCACATGCGTCATTCGATAGTCAGGTCGCGATGAACGCAGCAGCTTCACTCGTCTCGATTGACCCATTCGACGAGGCAGCAACTCTTGCCCTCGCGGAATGTCTTTCCCGCTCGGGGCAGCGACGCGCCGCGCGGGACTTGCTCGTTCGCTTTGCCGAGCAGGTTCGAGCCGAATTCGATGAGGATCTGCCGCAGGCCATCTCCGATGGCGTCGAGCGACTTCGGAGGTCCAGTCAAATCTGATTCGACTCGCCCGAAACCAACTATGTGTGGTGCTTGACTTTTCAAAGCCGGACCCATAAGGTACCCCCGTTGGCTTAGTACCTTCGTACTGGCCGCAAACCGTGGGAAGCATCGATCCGTTAGCTGAATTTGGGCACTTGGGCTAACGGGGAGCAGCTAGTGCAACCGACCGTTCCGTCACGGAGTGTGTCGGTTGTCTATAGACCCATATCGGAAGAGGGCACCTTCTGATGTCTACACAAGTCATCAAGGGCTGGTAGTCAGCCACATCTTTGCAATGAGGAACAGCATGCGAGCGACGGTTCAGCGAACAGTCGCGCTGCTGACGAGTCTCGGAACGATCATCACTCTGGCTTTGGCCGGAGGGGCGGGCTTCAGAGGCTGGTAAGGGCGCGTGATAGACTCCGATGCTCACCGAGAGGTGAGATCATGAGTCCGATCGTTCAGCGCCTGGTCCTCGCAACCCTAGCCGCCGCAATTCTCGCAATTGCGGCGGCTATTGTGGTGTTCCCCATCCGTCCTGAGATCGGCGGACCGCCCGGCCTTATCTATTGGACGGTCGTTGCGCTACTCGCGAGTGTGATGCCCGTGCGGCTCCCGCGAGGGACCGTTGTGACGGTCGGCGTGGCCCCCGTCTTGGCCTCGGCGATTCTCGGTGGGCCCCTCGCCGGCGCGATCGTTGCGGCAATTGGCACGACGGACACGCGCGAGGTGAAGGGGCAGATTCCCTGGTATGGCACGCTCTTCAATCACGCGTCCGTGGTCGTTTCGGCGGTCGCGGCTGGGATTGCATTCGAAATCTCGTCAGGGCTGCTCTCTGAAGGGACTCCAGGAGCGCCAGGTGCCGGCTCATTCATCGGCGCCGCTGTCGCCGGCGTCGCCTTCTATCTGGTCAACTCATCGCTCGCAATCGCGGCTGTTAGCGCCCGAACAGGATCAGCAGCGCGAACGATCTGGGCTCAGGACGTTGCTGGAGTCGCAATCAGTCTGATCGGCCTGGTGCCGCTCGCCTGGCTCATGGCTCAGGTGTTCCAGATGCCGAATGGCGTGGGGTGGTGGGCCACCGCCCTGTTTGCGGTCCCGCTGCTAACGACACGACTTGCGTATGCCCGGTACGTCGAGACGAGGGAGCTGTTCGAGCAGACGATCGAGGCGCTGTCGAAGGCGGTTGACGCGCGAGACAACTACACGCGAAACCACTCGAGCCGGGTGAGCCACATCGCCGAGGCAATGGCGCGGGTCATGCGCCTGCCGGAGTCGGACATCGAGATCCTGACCTGGGCGGGGCTGCTGCACGATATCGGCAAGATCGGCATCCGCGACAACATCCTTCTCAAGGAAGGCCCGCTCGACAAGAGCGAGCGGATCCTGATGAACCAGCACCCGACCATCGGCGCCGAGATCGTGGCGCCGGCCTCCCAGCTGAGCCGGGAGGCGCCGCTCATCAAGGCGCACCACGAGTGGTTCAACGGGTCCGGCTACCCCGATGGCGTCGAGGCGCTCGACATCCCGCTGGGCGCCCGCATCCTCACCATCGCCGATGCGTACGAGGCGATGACCAGCTCACGCCCGTATCGCAAGATCCCGCTGACCCACGAGCAGGCCGTCGACCAGCTGGAGAAGTTCACCGGCATCCAGTTCGACCCGGAGATCGTGCCGGTCCTCATCAACCTCGATCGCACGATCCTCGACCGGCCGCCGGACCGGCCGGACGAGCTGCCGACCATGCTCAACATCCCGTACCCGCGCGACTTCGATCGCCGCGACCGCAGGGTCGGGGACAAGCCGCCACCGGAGCTGAACGCGAGGCCCGCCGTGGCCTCG
>DASQLS010000038.1:0-2947 GCA_035629915.1 Candidatus Limnocylindrales bacterium
ACGCTGTCCGAGGTGTAGACGTAGTCGGTCGAGACGGGCTTGCCGTTGAGGCCGACGACTGCACGCAGCGTGTCGTCGGCGGCAGTCGCCACGTGGACCAGCCAGAAAGCATTGTCGAAGCCGCCCTTGCTCGCGTCACGCGGATCGCCCAGCAGACGAATGCGGAAGAACGCGTTGGTGCCGTCCCACGCGTAGAAGACGGAGGGCGCCGTACCACCGTTCGAGGCGACATCGATGGTGTCCGGGCTGATGCCCGGCTCGCCCTCGTCGTCAACGATGGACGTGCCGTCGGCGGATGCGTAGGCGGTCCAGGTCGTTGGCCATACCGTGGCAGCGTCGCCCAGCGGGCTCGAGGCGGCGAAGGCCGCGGGGGCGGCCAAAGCCGCCGGTGCGAGCTGTGCGACGAAGGCGGCGATGATCAGCAATCCGCCGCGACGCGGGCTGAGCGAGCGTGGGAGGCGGCGCGTGACAAGCTGGCTTAGTGCGGGCATGAGGGTCCTCGTGTGGGTCGTCCCGTCGGAACTTGATGACGGTCGGCCCTTCGTTTCAGCTGAACGTGACGTGTTCAACCGCAGGGCAATTGCCCGATTTATACAGACGCGAATGGCAGGCGGACATAGGACGAAGGTCCTGGGCGTAACGAGATTGAAATGTGACTGTGCACCCGCTGATGGCTCTCGCGCCTGCCCGAGCACGCTCATGCGAGAGGACTGCGGCGCTCGGAACTGCACGCTTGGGAGCGCCACGTCGCCGACAACGGATATGGATCCGGCACCGTACGCGAGTACTGGCCCGTTGCTTCCAGGCAACCGAGGCGTGGTCTGCGATCACTGAAAGCCACCAGGAAGGTGGCGAAGATTCGACCGCTCGATGGCCCCTCTGCCGCGCTTGACCGACGCTCGGGAAGTGCTAATATCAAGTCCTTCCCGCTTCCCCCACCTGATCGGTCGCTGCCGATCTCATGTGTGGCGCGTGCCAGCGGGTCCGTATCCCAACACCGGTCGACGCTGTCTGCGATTCGTTTCCGGTCACCCAACCCCAGCAGGTAGCCCAATTACCGAATGAACATCAACGAACTCAAATCCAAGAACTTCAATCAGCTCGTCCAGATCGGCGCCGACCTCGACGTCGACAACGCAAAGCAAATGCGCCAGGACGACCTGGTCGAGCAGATCCTTCAGCGCCAGGTCGAGCGCACCGGTCAGGTCTACGTAACCGGCATCCTCGACATCGTCGATGACGGCTACGGCTTCCTGCGCCGGCACGGCCTGATGCCGTCGCCGGAAGACGTCTACGTCTCCTCTTCCCAGGTTCGCCGCTTCGGCCTCCGTGCCGGCGATCGCGTGGGCGGCGTTATCCGCCAGCCCAAGGACGGCGAGAAGTACTGGGGTCTGCTCAGGGTCGAGTCGGTCAACGGAGTCGATCCCGAGACCGCCAAGCGCCGGCCTCATTTCGATGTCCTCACGCCGATCCACCCAATCGAGCTGATCAACCTCGAGACAGATCCCAAGAACCTCAGTCAGCGGCTGATCAACCTGGTCAACCCACTGGGCAAGGGCCAGCGCGCGCTGATCGTCTCGCCGCCCAAGGCGGGCAAAACGATGCTCCTCAAGCAGATCGCCAACGGCATCACCGCCAACTATCCCGAGATGCTGCTGATGGTCGCGTTGATCGGCGAGCGGCCCGAGGAAGTGACCGACATGCGCCGCTCGGTCAAGGGCGAGGTCATCTCCTCGACCTTCGATGAGCCGACCGAAAACCACACTCGCGCCGCCGAGATCGCGCTCGAGATCGCCAAGCGACAAGTCGAGACCGGTCGCGATGTGGTCATCCTGCTCGACTCGATCACCCGCCTGGCGCGTGCCTACAACCTGGCACTGCCGCCCTCCGGGCGAACGCTGTCCGGTGGTATCGACCCGATCGCGCTGTATCCGCCGAAGCGTTTCTTCGGCGCCGCGCGCAAGATCGAGGAGGGCGGCTCGCTGACGATCATCGGCACCTGCCTGATCGACACCGGCTCGCGCATGGACGACGTGATCTACGAGGAGTTCAAGGGCACCGGCAACTCGGAGCTGATCCTCGATCGCAAGCTGGCCGAGAAGCGCGTCTTCCCGGCGATCGACGTCCAGCGCTCGGGCACTCGCCGCGAGGAGCTGCTGCTCGAGGAAGGCACGCTGCGCATGGTCTGGACCATGCGCCGGATGCTCTCCGCGGTCGGCACCAATGAAGGCATCGAGCTGCTGCTCAACCGCCTCGCCAAGACCAACTCGAACGCCGAGTTCCTCGCCTCGCTGACCAAGAGCGCCGCGGCCAACGAGGCCTAACCCGTCGCCAACACGGCCGGGCGCGGCACGAGCCGCGGTTAGGATCTCGGCACATGTTCCTTGACGAGGTCACGATCACCGTCCGCGCCGGCAAAGGCGGTGACGGCGCGTCGACCTTCAGACGTGAGGCCCACGTGCCGCGTGGCGGGCCGGACGGCGGCGATGGCGGCCGTGGCGGGAGCGTGTACGTGGTCGTCGACGCGGGCGAGACGATGCTCCGCGACTATCGCTACCGGCACCACTTCAAGGCCGATCACGGCGGCCGCGGCACGGGCTCGCGGCGCCACGGCAAGGCCGGCCACGACCTGACCCTCCATGTTCCGCCGGGCACTGTCGTACGCGACCTGGCCACGGGCGACCTCATCGCCGACCTGGTTGCACGCGACCAGAACGTGATGGTCGCGCGCGGCGGCCGCGGCGGCCTGGGCAACGTCCATTTCGCGACAGCCACCAACCGGGCGCCAACCCACTCCCAGAAGGGTGAGCCGGGCGAGGAGCGACGGCTGCAGCTGGAGCTGCGCCTGATCGCCGACGTCGGCCTGGTCGGTCTGCCCAACGCCGGCAAGTCGACCCTGTTGAGCAGGCTCAGCGCGGCGACGCCGCAGATCGCGTCGTATCCGTTC
>DASQLS010000039.1:0-9554 GCA_035629915.1 Candidatus Limnocylindrales bacterium
TCGGTCACCACCACCGATGCCGAGCTTCCCGGCCCCGGCGTGACAGTGCTGACTCCACCTCCCGGCACGCTGAGCATGACCCGCAGCTGCGTGGAGCTCGCGTTCTCGACCTGGATTCGGTTGTCCGACTCACAGGCCAGCACGGTCACGGCCAGGAGCACAGCCACAGCCACGCGACGCATCTCAGCTCCGCCGGCAGAGTGGCGACGCCTGGGTGACGTAGTCGTCGCCGCTCGTCGCCGGGTGAGCTGCACTCGAGACCACTACGACGTCGGGCAGCACCATGAACGTGTAGCGACCGTTGCCCGACATGGTCAGCTCGCAGGCGCCCAGTACGCGACCGTCGGCGCCGAGGAAGCGGATGTCCCACCCGCCGCTGGCACGTTCCGGATAGGCACGCACATCGGCCGGGCCAATCTGATCCTCGTGCATCGGTGTCGACGCGTCCCCTTGGCCATCGGCCTGCTGGAGGGTGACGGTAACCAGGTCGTCGCGCAGGTTCTGAACATAGATCTCGCCCGGGCCCATGCCGATCAGCCGGGCGAGGTCGTTGTAGCGAAGGATTCCGGTCGCCAGGCCGAATATCAGGCCGACCAGGCCGACAAGAAGCACGAACAGCACGACCACGACGAGCTTCAGGCCACGCCCGGTCCCGGCGCGCTCGTTCGGTCGGTACCCGGGATGTGGCGCGTAGCCCTGATAGCCCGGGTAAGGCGATGGCGGATAGCCCGAATATCGCTGGTCGTAGCCGACTGATGGGACATAGCCCGGCGGTGGCTGAGAGCCGGGCTGCCCGTAGCTCGTGTTCGGGGATGAGCTGCCGGGTGGTGCTGCCGGATAGGGCTGGGGCGGAATCTGGGCCTGTGCAGCTGCCCGTGCCGGTGGAACAGGCGGCAGGAAGTCGATCGGATAGACGTCGGTATCGTCCGAGACCCCGTTGACAGGCGATGGGTCGTTGGTCGGCCTGTCCCCTTCCGTCACCAGATCCTCCGGCCGATCACCCAATGCCCTGCCCGCAGCCTGCTCGCTGTCGGCCGATTGTTGGGCGCTTGTGTGGTGGTGTCAACGCGCGCGCAGTACCAACGTTCCATAGGCCTCTGCAGGCACACGGCCATAGCCTCACGCCGCTCCTCGTAAGCGAATAGTTGTGATACGGACCGCACCGCACCGCACCGGCCGCCTCGTCCTCCCCGCAATCGGCGGTTGGAGGCCAAGCTTCAGGCTGTCTGTCGGCGTGATCGGCGTCGCCGTCGTGGTGCTCATGGCCGTCGTCGTGGCCGAGGTCGTCGCTCACCAGCTTCGCCGCACCGCGACCGATTCGGCCATCCACAACGTCGAGACCATCGTGCGTGGCTACGTCGATCCCAAGATCCGCGAGGAGCTCCTGGGCATCGACGCGAAGCGCGATCCGAGCATCGAGAGCGAGCTCGAACGGATCACCAGATCAGGCGACATTCGCCAGATCAGCATCTGGTCGCGCGACGGACGCATCGTCTACTCAACGTCGCCAGAGCTGGTCGGACATCGATACTCGGTCGGCCCGCTCCTGTCAGCGGCGTTCCTGGGCCACAGCGTTACCGCGTATCGGCCGACTGATCAGGACGACATGCCCCTCCAGGCGAGCGCCGGCCTGGCCAACTACCTCGAGATCTACGTGCCCATCCGCGGCTCGGTCGACGGCGATCCGATCGGCGTGTACACCGTCAGCCAGGACGCGCGCTCGATCGAGGACCGGATCGAGACAACGCGCCAGGACGTGTTCGTCATCGCCCTCGTCGCCGCATCACTGCTGCTCCTGCTGCTCGTCGGCGCGTTTGCGGCCGCGTCCGGCCGCCTTGGACGGCAGAACCGGCTCCTGCGCGAGCGCGCCGCCCGGGAAAAGGCGCTGGCGACCGATCTGCGCCGCAGCGACGAGCGCTTTCGCTCGCTGGTGCGCAACTCGTCGGACGTGATCCTGATCGTCGACGCGCAGGGCGCGATCTCGTACGAAAGCCCGGCCGTCGAGCGCGTGCTCGGCTTCAGGCCAGAGGATCGGGTAGGCGCGTCCGCCTTCGAAGCCGTGCACCCGGCGGACGTCGAATGGGTGTCGCCGCTGTTCAGCGACCTTGCCAGCACGCCGGGCGCCGAGGTGAGCGCCGACTTCCGAGCGAGCAACTCCGGCGGAGAGTGGCGCTGGCTGCAGGCAACCGGCAAGAACCTGCTCGACGACCCTGCAGTCGGTGGCATCGTCGTCAACTATCGCGACATCACCGAGCGGCGCTCACTCGAGGAGCAGCTGCGCTACCAGGCGTTCCACGACGCGTTGACCGGCCTGCCCAACCGGGCGCTGTTCATGGACCGGCTCGACCATGCCCTGGCCCGCGCCCGGCGCGGCGACCCGTCCCTGGCGGTCCTGTTCCTCGATCTGGACGACTTCAAGTCGGTCAACGACAGCCTTGGTCACGGCGTCGGCGACGAGCTGCTGGTCAAAGTGGCCGAGCGGTTGCGGCGGTCGCTGCGCGAGACCGACACTGCCGCGCGCATGGGCGGTGACGAATTCGCGATCCTGCTCGAGGACGCACTCGACATCAACGCTCCGGCACAGGTAGGCGATCGGATCCTGTCCGCGTTGCGCGACCCGTTCGATGTCCAGCAGCAGCGTGTACGCATCAGCGGGAGCGTCGGCGTCGCCCTCTACAGCGGTCCCGAGCAGACGGCCGAGGAGATGCTGGGTCACGCGGACGTGGCGATGTACGCGGCCAAGACGCAGGGCAAGGACCGACTGACGACCTTCGAACGCGAGCTGCACCACGCGACCATCGACCGCCATCAGCTGCGCGCCGAGATCCACGGTGCGCTCGAATCGGGCCAGTTCACGCTCGTGTACCAGCCGCTCATGGAGCTTGGCCACGAGGAGATAACCGGCGTCGAGGCACTGCTGCGCTGGCGCCACCCGCAGCGCGGCATGATCCCGCCGATCGAATTCATCCCGCTCGCCGAGGAGACCGGCCTGATCGTGCCACTTGGCCGTTGGGTCCTCAACGAAGCATGTCGCCAGGGCCAGGCTTGGGCGAGCAGCACCGGCCGTCCGATCAAGATGAGCGTCAACCTGTCCGGTCGCCAGGTCGAGGACCCAGCGCTGATCGGCGACGTTGCCGCAGCCCTCGCGAGCTCCGGTCTCGACGCCTCTTTGCTGACGCTCGAGATCACCGAGAGCGTCCTGTTGCGCGACGTCGATGCGGTGCTGCTCCAGCTGACCGAGCTGAAGCGGCTCGGCGTGCGCCTTGCGATCGACGACTTCGGCACTGGCTACTCGTCGCTGAGCTACCTGCGCCGCTTCCCGGTGGACGTGCTCAAGATCGACCAGTCGTTCATCGCGAGCGTCGACAGTGGCGCGGCCGAGGGCGCCCTGGTCCGCTCGATCGTCTCGCTCGCCCAGATCCTCGAGCTGGAAACAGTCGCTGAAGGAATCGAGGAGACGGGCCAGCTCGAGGCGCTGCGCGCGCTGGGCGTGCACGAGGGTCAGGGCCACCTGTTTGCGAGGCCGCTCGAGCCGGCTGCGTTGCGCACTTTCCTGCTCCGCAACTCACGGCCACATCAGTCCGTGGCCGGCACTGGCGCCGTGCGCCCGTCAACGCGCCGGTCCAGCCGGCCGCGCTGCGCCACCGTTCTTGATCGAGAGGTGAACCGATGAAGTTGCTGGCACTCCTCACGCTGCTCTCGGCGTCCGTGACGCTCGGTGGCTGTAGCGCCTCCGGTCAAACCCGCGCCGTCGAACTCGAGACGCTCAGCTCATCCGGGGTGACGGGCACCGTCAACCTGGTAGACGTCGGCGGAGACATGACGCGGGTCGACATCAGCGTTCAGCCGGGCGGCAACAACGACATGCCCGCGCACATTCACCCTGGCTCGTGCACACAGCTCGTTCCGCAGCCTGAGTATCCGCTCCAGAACGTCGTCAACGGGATCTCGACCACGGTCGTCCCGGCACCGCTGTCCGAATTGATTGCGGGCGACCTCGCGGTAAACCTGCACCGGTCGAACGAAGACCTCGCCACCTACACGGCGTGCGCCGACCTGCGCTGAGACCCATGTTGTCGCTGACCTCGGCGTCACCGCGCGAGGCACTCGTCAAGGGGGCCGTCCTCGGCGCGCTCGTTTCCGTGGCGATCGTCCTCATCGCCTGGAGCGGCTTGCTGTCGCCGCGCATCGGCCTGCGCGTCGAAGCTCGCGACCTGTCCCAGACCGATTTCGCCTTCGTGCCCGATCCACTGGTCCTGGCGCCGGCGAGCGCTGTCGCGCTGACCTTCATCAATGCGTCGTCAGAGCCGCATAACCTCGTTCTGCTGGCGCCTATCGATCGGCGCACCGGCTACGCCGTGGAGCCGGGCGACAGCCGCGTAATCGAATTCAACGCGCCCGCCGTGGGCACATACCGCTTCGTGTGCACCATCCACGAAGGCATGAACGGCACCCTGCTGGTCGAATAGCCCGTCACCGAGCATCTGGTCCGCGCCGGACGGACCGGCGCTGCCCGATAATCGGGCGACCTTGCGCATCGCCACCTGGAACGTCAACTCACTCAACGCGCGCATGGACCGCGTGCTGGGCTGGCTGGAACGTGCCCAGCCCGACGTGCTGATGATGCAGGAGACCAAGCTCGGCGACGACGACGCGCCGGTCATGCCCTTCAAGATGCGCGGCTATGACCTGGTTCATCACGGTGAGGGCCGCTGGAACGGCGTCGCCATCGCGAGCCGGTTGCCAATCGATGCCGACAGCATCGTCACCAACTTTGGCGACGGACCGGTCCGCAACAGCGGACCGGGTGCCGCCAAGAACGTCAACGAGGAGGACTTCAACCCGTTCGACGAGGCGCGCATGCTGAGTGCCGTTGTCGGCGACATTCGCCTCGTCACCCTCTATGCGCCCAACGGCCGCGTGGTCGACTCGCCCTTCTACGTCGGCAAGCTCGCGTGGTACGACCGCCTGCTTCGCTGGCTACGCGACAACGCAGCGGTGAGCGATTCGCTGGTGATCGGCGGCGACATGAACGTCGCCCCGGCTGACATCGACGTGTGGGACGCGAGCAAGGTTCATGGCGGCACCCACGTGTCGCCCGCCGAACGAGAGGCGTTCCGCGATTTGCTCTCATGGGGCCTCGTCGACGGCTATCGCGACAACCGACCGGAGCCGCAGCGCTTCACGTGGTGGGACTATCGCGCCGGCAACTTCCACAAGAACCTGGGCATGCGTATCGATCACCTGCTGCTCAGCCCTCCAGTTGCCGGTCGAGTGGTGTGGGCAGAGATCGATCGCGAGGCACGCAAGGGAGTCCCCATTCCGTCCGATCACGCCCCCCTGCTTATCGATCTGGACGAGCCCGGTGTGCCTATCGACGCCGGCTGGGAGGGCGCGCTGGAGCGCATTGCAGCCCGCACGCGGCCGGCGAAAGGGAAGCCAGCCTGATGGCCAGGTACCGCTTCGAGATCGATATCGCGGCTCCGCGCGAGCGCGTGTTCAGCATGTGGGTGGATCTCGATCGGGCACCCGAGTGGGTCGAGGGACTTGCCCGTTACACCGACGTCAGCGGCCCGCCGGACGAGGCAGGCACGACGTACGTGGCCAGGTTCGGCAGCTGGTCGTCGAGCACTTTGACCGTTCTCGAGGCAGAGCGGCCTCGGTACATTCGCGTCGCTTTAGGAAGCTGGCTGTTGCGCGGCGAGAACATCGCCAACTTTGAGGAAGTTGAGCGCGGAACGCGATTGATCCAGGAGTTTGACGTGCGCGGAATCATTCCGAGGATCGCGGGTCGCATCTTTGCTACCGGTTCGTACCGCGGGAGCTTCCGCGGCGAGCTCGAGACGTTCAAGCAGATCTGTGAGAGGGAGGAGATCAAGTGATAAAGGAATTCCGTGACTTCCTGTTGCGCGGCAACGTGATCGACCTGGCGGTCGCCGTCGTCATCGGCGGCGCGTTCGCCGCGGTGATCGCCTCGTTCGTAACCAACATACTCACGCCGCTGATCGGCCTGTTCGGCCTGCCCGATCTCTCGACGTGGTCGTTCGTCCTGCCCAACGGGAGTGCGATCACGTACGGCCTGTTCATCAACGCGCTGATCTACTTCCTGATCGTCGTCGCCGCGATCTTCTTCATGGTCGTCAAGCCGGTGAACCGGCTCGAGGAACGTCGCAAGCGGGGTGAGGTAGTCGATCCCACGACCAAGGTCTGCACCGAGTGCGCGAGCGAGATTCCGCTCGCTGCCAGGCGTTGCCCACACTGCACCCAGCCGCAGACGTGAGGTCACTGACTCCAGCCACGTACCTTCTGAGGCCGATTTCGAGCGCGTAGACCATCATTCGCGGGTGAGGCGGCCACGCTTGCTGTTGCCCCTGTCCCTGCTCCTGGTCGCCGCATGCGCCGGTGTCGAGGCGCCGCAGCTTTCGGGCTCAACCGAAACGCCTACCTCACGTTCCACAAGCACAGCCACGGCCGCTCCGACCCGGTCACCCGACGTCGAGACGCCCAGCGCCGATCCCGCCGACGATCTGGACCTGCTGCTGAGCACACTTGACGCCGCTCACCCGGACCCGTGGTACGGCATTCCACGCGACGAATTCGTGGCCGAGCTCGACGATCTGCGCTCGCGCATCGGGCGTCTTTCGGCGGACGAGCAGATGGTCGAGGCGATGCGACTCGTCGCGCTCGTCGGACGTGGCGGCCGGAACGCACACATGCTCGCGTTGCCGACTGCGAGCCCGGCTGCCGATCGCCTGCTACTCGAGTTCCATGTCTTCGACGACGGTGTTTACGTGGTCGCCGCCGACGAGACGAACAGCGATCTGGTCGGCGCACGCCTGGTCGCGGTCGAGGAGATGGCGGTGGAGACAGTCTTCACCTCGCTGGACCCGCTCGTCAGTCGCGATAACGAAAACACGCCGCGTTGGGTGGCGCCACTCCTGCTGCAGCATCCGCATGTTCTTGCCGGCGCAGGACTCGTCAGTGATCCAACGGCGGTCACGATGAGCTTCGAACTCGAAGATGGGACGAATCTCGAACGCGTGATGTCGCCGGAACAAGTTGAACCGTATGACTCCCAGTTCGCGGCCTTCACGTCGCTGCGTCTGCCGCCGCGGGACGGTTTGTTGTGGCTCGGCCGGCAGGACGAGGAGTTCTGGATCGAATCGCTCGGCGAAGTCGTCTATGCGCAGTACAACTCGATCATGCAGCCGAGCGACAGCTACGTGGCGCAGGTCGAGCAGATGCTCGACGCCACGCAGGCGCCCAGGGTGGTGCTCGACCTGCGCCTCAACCCCGGCGGCGAGTATCCGCGCTCAGCCGCGATGGCCGAAGCCGTCGGCCGCTGGGCCGACGATGGCGTCGACGTGCGCGTGCTCGTTGGTCCGGGAACGTTCTCCGCGGCGACGATGCTCGCGGCGGCGCTCGGCGACCAGGACGCCTCACTATCCATTGGCGAGGCGACAGCCGGTTCGCCGACGACTTATTCGGGACCCGATCAGCTGACCCTGGGCGATCTTGCATCGCCACTACGCATCTTCATGCCCAGCCAGGTGTCGAGCGCCGGGTCGGCGGACTTGACGACGGTCGTGCCTGACACGCTTGTCGCCCTGGACTCGGCCGCCTATTTCGCGGGCCTTGACCCGGTGCTCGACGCCGCTCTGGCTGAGTAGCTGGTCAGCCCTGCGCCTTGAGCGCAGCCAGCCGCGCCTCGACCTCCATCTCGTCCTCGGTCTCCTCGAGCGTGTCGAACTGATCCTCGAGTGACGAGGCAGAGACCTCGGCCATGCCGCGGGCCATTGCCTCCTGGCGGCGGATGCGCTCCTCGAAGCGGTTCAGATCGCTCGTCGGATCCATCACCGACACGTTCTTGACCGCCGTCTGGACCTGCATCTGAGCCTGCGCCATCTTCGCCCGGGCGACCAGCTCATCGCGCTTCTGGACTAGCTCCTCGCGCTTGACGCGGAGCTTGTTAAGACCGTCCTTGAGCTGGTTGGTGAGCGACGTCTGCTGCTCGATCTGCGACTTGAATGCCGAAAGCTGGCTCTCGAAGCTGAGCTGGCGGCGAAGCGCGATCTTGGCCAGGTCATCAAAGCGGTCCGCTTCGGCTGCGTTGCCCTCGCTGCGCAGGCGCTCGCCCTTGCGTGATGCGGCAGCGGCCTTGCCGCCCCACTCTGCGTGTGCCGCCTGGGCCTCGCGCTGATCCTCTTCGAGCAGACGCAGGTTGCCCACCGTCTGGGCAACTGCCTCCTCGGCCTCGGCGATGTTGGCCGTGAAGTCGCGGATCAGCTGATCGAGCATCATTTCCGGGTCTTCTGCCGAATCGAGCATTGAGTTGACATTGGCGCGCACGAGCTGACCGATACGCCCCAGGATCGACTGTGCCATGTTGGCTCTCCTTCCTCTACCAGCGGCCGCCGCTGGAGCGGCCGCCTCCAAAACCACCACCTGAGCGGCCACCAAAGCCGCCTTTGAAACCTCCTGATCCGAAGCCGCCGGCCCCGAAACCGCCGCCACTCGAGCGGCCACCGCGGAAGCCTCCGCCACCGCCACCACCACCAAAGATGCCTCCCGGACGAGAGGTCGAGCCGGTTGGAACGGCAATTCGACCGCGCCGGCCCCCGCCGCCGCCCCCGAACATGTCACCGAGGATAGCGCCGATCACGAGCGAGCCCAGCCCGTCGTCCGGCCGGTACTGGCCGGGATCGAACTGCGGGACATCCGGCGTCTGCTGAATGGCGAGAGAGTAGGCGCGATTGGCGAGACCGTCGGCGCGGCGGGCGACCTCGAGCGCCTGCCCGGTGTCGCTCGAGAGCAGTGCCTCGGCCTCGCCGACCAGTCGTTCCGCCTCAGCCAGGTTGGTCCGCGGCTCGCGGCTGATGTCGTGTGAGCGGCGGTAGCCATCGATGTACATCCGCGCCCGGGACACGTCAGCCTTGGCGGTCGCTATTGCGGCGATGGCGTTCTGCTCGGTGCGTCGGCGCTGGGCGACCTCGTCCTGGATGCCCTCCAGCAGCTTGTCGGTCAACGCGTTGGCCTCGGTCGCCTCGCGCGCGGCTGCCATCACGTCCGGTCGTGGCGCATCGGCCAGCACGCGCGCCTCGCTCAACGCTTCCTCGGCGGCCGTGATGGCGGCGGTGGTCGCCGCCGACTTTGGAACGTGGGCGCGAGCCGTCTCGAGGTCGCGTGCCGCATCGGCGAGCTGCTCGTCGAGCTTCTGGCGAGTGGCGTCGAGCGAGTCGGCCAGCGCCGGCAGAGCGTTGATGAGCGTCGTCGCGTCGGCCAGTGCGAGCTGCGCGTCGCTCGCCGCGACGGCAGCTCCCGCGGCGTTGCCGCTGCTCAGCTCGCTACGGCCAGCGGCCATTCTCGTCCGGGCCAGCTCCAGCTTTTGACGCGCGGTCTGGCCATTGGCGGCGATCGAGTCGATGCTGGCCGGCGCGTAACGCTCGAGGCGCGCGCTGATCGGCTCAAGCTTTGCCAGCTCCCCTTCAACGCGCGCGGCCTCAGCGTCGAGCGCGTCAAGCGCTTGCGGGGCATTGCGCTCGAGGTCGCGCAGC
>DASQLS010000040.1:0-3909 GCA_035629915.1 Candidatus Limnocylindrales bacterium
ACGCTACGGCGCCCTGATTCCCGTCCTTGCCCTGTACGGCAACGAGCTGACCCTGGCGATGGGCTCGCGCGCCATCGACACCTTCCTCGATCGAACAATGGGACGCGCCGCCTGACCCCATGGAGCTCACCCTCGCCGCGGCGATCTTCGCCGGCTTCGTCTCGTTCATCTCGCCCTGCGTGTTGCCGGTAGTGCCTGCCTATCTCGGACAGCTCGGTGTGGTCACCGCGGCAGGCGCTGGAATGGTCGTGACACCAACTGCCGGTCCCAGCGTCCAGCTCGCTCCGACGTCGCGCTGGCGTGCTCTCACCCACGCTGCCGCGTTCGTGCTCGGGTTCGGCGCCGTGTTCACGCTCTTCGGCATAGCCGTCTACACCGCCGCCGGCCCCTTGCGCGACAACCTGACGCTGCTGCGCCAGATCGGCGGCATCGTGCTCATCGTCGTCGGCCTCAACCTGATGGGCGTCCTGCGCATCCCGATCCTGCAGCGAACGTTCCGGCCGGCGGCGCCCGAGTTTGGCCAGCAACCACTTGGTGGTGCTGCGGCGCGCAGCCCGATCGGCGCGCTGGCCCTCGGATCGATCTTTGCCATCGGCTGGACACCGTGCATCGGGCCAACGCTGGGGGCGATCCTGACCCTCGCCGCCGTATCGACCAGCCCGCAGGTCGTGATGCTCCTGGTCGCTTACTCGCTCGGGCTGGGCATCCCGTTCCTGCTCATCGCCGCCACCCTCGACCGCTCGACCGCGTTCACCCGCCCGCTGCTCAAGTACGGGCGCCAGATCGAGCTGATCGGCGGAGCGCTGGTGGTGCTCATCGGCGTCGCCATCCTGTTCGACTGGCTGGCCATCTTCGCCAGGACCTTCAGCTTCCTTTGGCCGCAGGTATGACCGACCCACAGCCCACGCCCGATCCGACACCCAAGCCCGATCGCTGGCGGAGGCCCTTCATCGGCCCGTTCACCCTGCTCCAGCTGACCGGAGTGCTCGGCGCAATTGTGGTCACCGGCGTCGTGTTCGCGTTCCTCACCGCACCGCTGGCGCTACCGGCGCAGCCGCCCCTGCCCAGCCCGGGCAGCAGCTTCGTGCCTGTCGGCAGTCCGGAACCCGGTTTGCGAATCGGCGATCTGGCGCCCGAGTTCGAAGGCACGGTCAACGGCCAGACGGTGCAGCTGACCGATCTGGACGGCAATCCGATTCGACTGGCTGACCTGCGCGGCCGACCGGTGTGGATCAACTTCTGGGCGAGCTGGTGCCCGCCGTGCCAGGAAGAGACACCTGTGCTGCGTGACGCCTACGAGGCACACGCCGACGAGGGCCTGGAAGTGGTCGCGATCAGCGTGCAGGAGACGACCGCCGAGGACGTTCGCTCCTACGTCGAGCGCTACGACCTCGACTACACCGTTGGCTTTGACGCGACGTCAGCGGTGTTTCACACCTACCAGGCGTACGGGCTGCCGACGCAGTACTTCCTCGATCGCGACGGCGTCATCCGAAACGTGGTGCTCGGCCCGGTCAATCGAGCCCAGGCCGAGCAGATCCTCGCGCCGCTGATGGCGGAGTAGCCGGTCCCTACTCGGGATGGTTGCCGGACAGCTCCGTCACGTTGAGCGTGCCCGAGATGGACGCGCCCGAGGTGTACGTTCCGACCCAGACGTCGTAATTGCCGCTGGCCGGGGTGTCGAAGTCGATGCTCGGGTCGGAGGTGGCGTATGTGTCGTCGGCGCAGTACCACTGGCCGTTCGGCGCGTTGATGATCAGCGTCGTGTCTCCCTCCTCGGCGAGGTAGTAGAAACGCAGCAGAGTGGCCGCGCCGGACGTGTAGGTGACCTGATAATCGGGCGCCGACGTCGCGTATCCACGGCAGTTGTTGCCGTTCTCACCGGTGCCGAGGTAGCTGGCGTCGATTGATCCACCAGGCGTGACGGCCTTCTGGTGCGGATCGGGAACGAAGCCCGAGCTGAGCGCGATATCTCCGTAATTTGCCGGCTTCGTGAAGTCGAGCGTACCCGCCGTGCCCGCCGGCGACGCCGTCGGAGCATCGGTGGGCGCATCAGTCGGGGCGTCCGTCGGAGCATCGGTGGGCGCATCAGTCGGTGCATCAGTGGGCGCCGTCGTGGGCGCGTCGGTCGGCGCAGCCGTCGGCGCCGCCGTGGGCGGGAGCGTCACGCCCGGAGTCGCGACAAAGGTTGGCGTGGGCGGCAGGGTGATGCTCGGCAGGCTCGCCGACGGGAGCGACGGGATTGCGAGGCTGGGACTACTGCTGGTCGTCGGACCAACCGACACACAGGCCGCCGCGATTGCAGCGACAGTGAGCAGTGACAAGGAGACGCGAGTAATTTTGGACACCATTCCCCTCTGACGTTCTGCGCAGTCTCATCGCTGCGCCTGCTTCCAAAACCCGACTACACAGTCGAGTCGAATTTGAACCTATCTCGGTCGGCGATGATATGGCCGATCGGCCGGCGCGGCTCGTGCGACAGGACGACCGTCCAGTCTTCCTCTGCCGCCTGGCGGAAGAGTGAGCCCTTCACCTCCACCGATGTTAGCGGGAAGTCGTCAAATGACGGCACCCAGCGCGGATTCGTGCTCCACGGACGCATGCACAGATCGCCGAAGAAGCCGATCGTGCCGCTCGATCCGCGCACGACGATCGCCTGGTGGCCGCCCGAGTGGCCGCCCGTGCGTACGACTGTAACTCCGGGCAGCACCTCCTCATCGCCGCGCGGCGAATCGGGTCGGGCCCATTCCTCGGACAGGCGCAGCTCGGCCTGCTCGTACGACGCCTGCAGCCGCGGGTTGGCACCCAGCGCGTGCTCCCACTCCTCGGCCTGAGCGACGATCCGCGCTCGCGGGAAAGCACGCCCGCCCTCCGCGGTCAGGAAGCCGCCGGCGTGGTCGAAGTGGAGATGGCTGACCGCGACCACGTCGATCGTGTCCGGCTCGAAGCCGGCGGTGCGCAGCGCCGGCAGGATCGAGTCACCCTTTACGCCCCGATGCTGACGCCGCGTCTCGTCCATGTACTCGCCGATGCCCGTCTCGATCAGGACGCGGCCTGCGGGCGTCTCAACCAGCAAGCAGTTGAGTGCCTGGGTAAGCGTGTGATCCGGATTGATCTCGGCTTCGACGAGGCGCTCCCACATGATCCGCGGCACGGGGCCAAAGATCGTTCCCGCGTCTGACGTGAACGTGCCCGCCTGAACGAGCGCCACGGTCGTGCCTCCACCGAGGTCAACGCGCCAATCGACGCTTTCGTTGATCACCCGTCGCTCAGCGTCGGGGACCGCCCTTGGGGACGCTGCGGCCGTCCTCGAAGTCCTTGTAGAACTGCGACTCGGTTGGGCTCGACTGACCCTGGTATTTGGACCCGAGCTCGCGCGAGCCATACGGCCGCTCGACCGCGCTGGACATCTTGAAGAACGAGATCTGACCGATCTTCATGCCTCGATACAGAGCGATCGGCAGGTTGGCCACGTTCGACAGCTCGAGCGTCAGATTGCCCTTCCAGCCCGGGTCAACGTATCCCGCGGTCGAGTGAATCAGCAGCCCAAGGCGGCCAAGACTCGACTTGCCTTCGAGCCTGGCCACGAGGTCGTCGGGCAATTCCACCCACTCGAGCGTCTGGCCGAGCACGAACTCGTTTGGATGCAGGATGAACGGCGCGTCTTCCTCGATCGAGACGAGCTCGGTCAGGTCTGGCTGCGGCGCCCGAACGTCGATGTACGGATAGCGGTTGTTGCGGAAGACGCGGAAGTCGGCGTCCAGATGTAGGTCGACCGACGACGGCTGGAGGCATGCCGCGTCGTACGGATCGATGCGCACGCGGCCGGCCTGCATGGCGGCCCGAATGTCACGGTCGGAGAGGACGGCCATATGGTCCGATTATGGGCGACGGAGGGCCGTCAGCGCT
>DASQLS010000041.1:0-11296 GCA_035629915.1 Candidatus Limnocylindrales bacterium
GACGTGACCGGCAGCTGGTTCACGATTTCGTGCAACGGCAGCGGAGCACACACGGCCACCTACAGCGGCGGGCCGACCACGTTCACGCTGGATCCGGACGTGGACTTCAGCGCGAGCGAAGTGTGCACAGTCACCGTCATCGCTGCCCAGGTAACCGACCAGGACGCCAGCGACCCGCCCAACACCATGTCCGCCAACGCGCCCTTCAGTTTCACGACCGCGGGCGTGGTCAATGTCTGCGAGCAGCCCTTCACCCACACGTACGAGATCCAGGGAAGCGGCAACTCGTTCGCCATCGCGGGCATCGTTACCACCCAGGGGGTGGTAGTCGGTGACTTCGAGGGCCCGACAAGCGTCGGCCTGCAGGGCTTCTTCATCCAGGACGCTGACGGTGACGGCGACAACGCCACATCGGACGGGCTGTTCGTCTTCACCAACAATGCCGACAACGGCCTGAATGCCGGTGACGTCGTTCGCGTGACCGGTCCCACGAGCGAGTTCAACAGCCAGACCCAGGTCTCGGGGACCGCAGCCGGAGCAATCGTTTCCTGCGGCACCGACGATCTGCCGGCAGCCGTTGACGTCAGCCTGCCCCAGGCAACGCCGACCGAGCTCGAGCGTTACGAGGGCATGCGAACTCGATTCACGCAGACGCTCGTCATCTCCGAATACTTCGAGTTCGAGCAGTTCGGTGAGATCGTCCTTGCCCTGCCACACGCGGGCGAAGATCGACTCTTCACTCCGACCAGTCTCGAGGAGCCCGGCTCGTCCGAGGCGGCGGCTCGCTTGAGCCTCAACCAGCTCAGCCAGGTCCGCCTCAACGACGGCCTCGCCAACTCGAATCCCACGACAGTGCGCCACCCGAACGGCCTGCCGTTCTCGCTCTCCAATCGCTTCCGCGGCGGTGACCATGTCGCCAACGCCGTCGGCATCTTGGGCGAGCGCACCGTGGCGGCCAACCCGTTCCCGCGCTACCGGATCGAGCCCACCGGCCCGGCCGACTACACGGCGGTCAACCCGCGTCAGGCTTCGCCAGACGACGTCGGCGGCAACCTCCAGGTCGCTGCGATGAATACGCTCAACTACTTCCTGACGGCGGACTTCCCGACCGGCAACCCGAATGACAACAAATGCGGACCACTCCAGAACGTCGAGTGCCGCGGACACGACTCGATCGAGCTGATGGAGCTGAGCCGCCAGCGAGCCAAGCTCCTTGCCGCACTCTCCGGCCTCGGCGCCGAGGTGATCGGCCTTAACGAGCTCGAGAACACCCCGAACGTGGATCCGGTCGGCGACATCGTCGCGGGACTTAACGCGCTCGAGGGAGCCGGCACCTACTCGTACATCGATACCGGCGTGATCGGCACCGACGCGATCCGTGTTGGCCTGGTCTACAAGCCGGGCGTGGTAACGCCGGTCGGAGCGTTCCAGATCCTCGATTCGACCGACGATCCGCGCTTCATCGACACGCTCAATCGACCGGTGCTGGCGCAGACCTTCCGTGTCAACGCAACCGGCGCGGTCTTCACCATCGCCGTCAACCACCTCAAGTCGAAGAACTCCTCACCGGCATGTCTGCCCGATTCCGGCGATGGCCAGGGCTCGTGCAGCGAAGTTCGTGAAGCAGCCGCCCAGGCGCTGGTCGACTGGCTGGCCAGCGACCCGACGGGCAGCAACGATCCCGACTTCCTGATCGTTGGTGACCTCAACTCCTACGCCAAGGAAGATCCGATCGACGCGGTACGGGCCGGCGCAGACGACGTGCTCGGCACCGGTGACGATTACACCAATCTCATCGACCGCTACGTCGGCGACCACGCCTACTCGTACGTCTTCGATGCCATGTCCGGCTACCTCGATCACGCCCTGGCCACCGCGAGCCTTGATGCTCAGGTGACCGGCGCGACCGAATGGCACATCAACGCCGATGAGCCGGACATCTTCGATTACGACACGAGCTTCAAGCCGCCGTCCCAGGAGGCGCTCTACGAGCCGAACGCTTTCCGATCGTCTGACCACGATCCGGTGATCGTCGGCCTCAACCTCGCGCCAGCCGCCGGCAAGGTGACCGGCAGCGGTACCTGGGCTGATGGCTCATTCAATGTCTCGGCACAGTTCCTGAAGGACGCCACTTCGCCCACGGGCAGCACGACCCTCGTCGTTCCGGAGGGCACGTTCATGTCGACCGGCTATGACTGGATGATCGTGTCCGGCGACCGCGCCACGCTCCAGGGGACGGGCACGCTCAACGGCAACCCCGGTTACGGCTTCCGGCTGACGGTCAAGGACGGCGGATCGCCTGCCACGAACGACCGGATCCGAGTCGAGATCTGGGACGAGGACGGAGAGGTCGTCTACGACAGCCAGCCGGGTGACCCGGTCGGCGCCGCGCCAACGGCTTCGCTCACGAGCGGCAACCTGACGATCCACAAGACCAAGTAGCGGGCTCAGCCCGCACTGAGCACGAGAGGCGCCCGGCGAATGCCGGGCGCCTTCTCATTTCTTCTTCGTCTTGGCCTCTTTGGGCGGCAGGCTCAGCGCGTAGTTCATTGACAGAGCCGCGAGCTCGCGGACCCGCGCCTGGTTCTCGCGCCAGTTGGGAACCGTCACGTATTCGCGCATAGGCCGGCCGGGCATCACCTCGAACAGATCGCTGCCAGCCGACAGTGCTCGCCGACGATCCTCGTCACCCAACCTGATCATCACGCCGGTGCCGAGGACGCCCATGAACATCTGGCCGTCCGCGAACGCCGCGAGACTGCCGAACATCGGCCTGACGCTGACCCGCTCGTTCTCCGGCACCAGGGACCGGAACGCCGCCTTGTCGTCATCGGTTGTCTTGGGCATCTTCATCCCGGATCGGTCGCTCATCTCACTTGCCCAGCATGTACGGCGTGAGCCTGACCGAGAGCGCGCCCTTTGGTTGAGCACCAACGATCCGGTCGACCACGCGACCGTCCTTGATGACGACCATGGTGGGAATGCTGAAGGCCTGGAAGCGCTGAGCCGTGATCGGGTTGTCGTCGACGTTGACCTTGACCACCTTGAGCCGGCCGGCGAAGTCGCGTGACAGCTCCTCGAGGATCGGACCGACGACGCGGCACGGTCCACACCACGGAGCCCACAGGTCGACCACTACGGCCGGCGCCGCCTTGGCCTCGATGTCGAAGGTCTCGTCGGTCGCGTTGACCAGCCACGGAAGCGGCTTGCCGCACTTGCCGCAATGAGGAGCGCCGCGTTCGCTCGGCCGAATCTTGTTCGGTGTCGCGCATGCAGCGCAGACGAGCGTCGACAATGGGCCGGCCGCAGCCGGCGGCCGTGGAGTCTGCTCCGGGTTGGTCGTTCCCGTGTCCGTGGATGTCGAGTCGGTCATGGCGTTGGGGCCAACGAGGATACGCTTGGCACATGGAGAAGGCGTCAATAGAGGTCGTCAATAACTTGCAGGAGCAGCGCTGGGAGGCGAGCGAAGGCGGCGAGCTGCTGGGCTTCTCCGCGTACCGGGAGCAGCCCGGCCAGGTGACGTTCACCCACACCGAGGTAAATCCGGCGCTCAGTGGCCGCGGCATCGGATCCCGACTGGCTGAGGCCGCGGTAGAGGACGCGGTCGAGCGCGGTCTGCGGATCGTTCCGCGCTGTCCGTTCATCCGGGCCTATCTCGAGCGCCATCCGGAGTTCGCCGCGTTGGTCGATTTGCCGGCCGACACACGCCAGCAGGCAAAGCCGTCCGACTAGCGGAGCTGCCCCGCTGACGCTGGCGGGCTACCTGCGACACCGCGCCTGATGCGGCGCGCGGCGACAATGCCCGCCCGTGCGAGACCTCGTCAGACTGCTGACCGATCACCCGCGTCTGACGGCGCTTCTTGGTGCCCTTTCGATTTCGTTCTCCGGGATCCTCTACAAGCTTTCCGAGGTCAGCCCCGAGACCGGCACGTTCTTTCGCGCGTTCTACGGCCTGCCGATCCTGTTCCTCGCCGCCTTCGTGGAGCGTCGGGCACGCGGGCCGCTGCCGTCCAGCGGCAGGCGCTGGGCGGCCTTCGCGGGCATCCTGTTCGCTGCTGACCTGTTGACGTGGCACCACTCCATCGCTTACATCGGCACCGGCCTGGCGATCGTCGTGAGCAACTTGCAGGTGGTCGTCGTCGCCGTTCTGGCGTGGTTGCTGTTCGGGGAGCGACCCTCAACCCGGACGCTCATCGCCCTGCCGATCATCCTGGCCGGCATAGTGCTCATCGCCGGTGTCCTCGGTGGTGAGAGCTACGGCGCCGACCCGGTGCTCGGCGTGTTCCTGGGCATCCTGACCGCGATCACGTACGGCGGCTACCTGATCGTCATTCGCCGCGTGGGTCGGCGCCACGCGGCTGAGCCGGTCGCCATCTCGACCACGTCAACACTGGTCGTGGCTCTGGTCGTCGGCCTCGCCCTTGGCACGCTCGACTTCACGCCGGGTCCGCAATCGACGATGTACCTGATCCTGCTCGGCATCACCGCGCAGTCGCTCGGCTACCTCTTCATATCGCTGTCGCTGCCGCGTCTGCCGGCAGTGGTGACTTCGATCATCCTGCTCGCCCAGCCGGTTCTGGCGGTGCTGTTGGCGATGGCGCTGATCAACGAGCGGCCGTCAGCCTTCCAGCTCGTGGGCGTGGCCATGGTCGTCGCCGGGATTGCCCTGGCGACGATCCCATTGGCCGCGTTGCGAAGCCGGAGTCGGGGCCGGCGGGCTACTGAGCCGTGAAGATGAGGCCGTTGCCGTCCGCGTCACGCAGCGTCAGCGCGCCGGCGTCGTCGATCGCGTACTGGACCGCCTCGGTGCCGAGGATGATCAGCACGTCGTTCTCGACTTCGCCGGCGGGTCCGGCGCACGCCATCCGGGTCAGTGCGATCGGCCCGAACGTGATTACGTCGCCCGCGACGGTGTAGGTGCCGCTGCCCGTGTTGCAGCCCGGGCTGACGTTGACCGAACCATCGTCATTGAATGTGAGGGTCGCCTCGACGCCTTCAGGGATGCTGACCGCGGCACCGTCAAGTCCGCCGCTGATGACGGAGTTGAGCACCCACGTGGTGCCGGTCAGCGCCTGGTCCGATCCACTGCTCGCGCTCAGGGTCATCACCGTTGCTCCGCTGGTAAGGGTCAGGACTTCGCCGCTGAGGGCGAATGTCGGGTCGGAGTCGAGGAACGTCGACAGCCACTGATCCTGGGTCATCAGCGGTTCCTCGCAGGCCATCTGCGTCGACGCCAGGGTGCCGATGATGAGCTGGTCGCCATCGACGGAGTAGCTGCCGTTCATCGTGTTGCAGCCGGCGCTCGCCGACAGCTGGCCGTCCTGGAAGACAAGCATCACCTCAGAATTCGGGGCGAGGGGGAAATCGGCGCCATCCTGGGTTACGCCGGTAGAGACGTATGTTCCGGCAGGATCCGCAGCGGGTGCGGCACTTGGGCTTGCGCTGGGTGCCGGGCTCGCGGTGGGCGCCGGGCTGGCAGTTGGTGCCGCGCCGGCGTTACAGGCGGCGATGAGCAACACGGCGGCCAGTGCGCCACCGATTTTCAGATTGGTTTTCATAGACCGCATGACGTTCCCCTGCAGCGACGGTTCCCAGAGAAGCCATTCACGCTGGGCGGCCGCGCTCTGTCGATGGTGTCGGCACCCAACTCGTCTGCTGGCCCGCCACGAGCGGCGTCGAGGATCGGTTGGCTTGCAAAATCAACACGTCTGATAGCCGCTCGTTGCCGACAAGGGCAAATCGTGGAATACGCGCCCCATAAAATCGACCGATGCGCAGGATCGAAGAAGCCCTCGCGGCCTGGCGCGATGCCCAACGGCGCCTGGACGTCTCGACCGACGGCGAGCTGGATGCACTCAAGGCGGAGGTCGAGGAGCATCGGCAGCGTTTTCAGCACCTCTCGGCCGAATACATGATGGAACGCATCGACGCACTCAAGGAAACAGAGGCGCGACGGAAGTCTGCTACGCCATCCACGCCGCCATACCACGAGGCTGCGCGCCAGGAGATGGAGATCGCGTCCGAGATCTGGGGCATGGCACGGGTCAGCGACGAGGACGTGCCCGGGGCGCGGACCGACGAGCCTGACAAAGGCGAACGCGGGTCGGTCTAGCGACCCTGTTGCGGGTTTGTAGCGGCCCTGGAGCTATTCGCAGCGTCGCCGGAGTCGGCCCTCTCAGAACCTTTCGGACGTCCGATCACCCCGCGATGACAACTGGGAGGTAGCCACACGTGACTGAGCAGGATCGCGACAACCGAGACCAAGAGCAGGACCGCCCCGCGGGCGGGAAGTCAGGCACAGCAGGAGCGACCGAAGCCCGATCGCTGGGCGCGCAACAAGATTGGGAGAGGACCGGCCGCGGCCAGCCTGGGAGCGCCGGCAATCCTTCGGACGCGGCAGAGACCGGAAGCCCCGGCGACTCGAGCAACGGCAATAGCGACGGCGAGGAAGGCGGGGGCCCAGGGACCAGGTAGGTCATGCCGCCAAACCGGGGTGGTCGCGGCGCTGGGGAAGGCAAGGAGTTGGGGTGGCCAACGGGGGTCGAACCCGTAACCTTCGGATCCACAATCCGATGCTCTGCCGGTTGAGCTATGGCCACCGTGGGAGCGCAAAGTATCGCATGATGCGGCCCGACGCCGCCCTCGGCTAACCTTCGGCCGTGAACATCCCGAGCTTCCTGGCGCGACAGTTCTACGTCGCCGGCTCACTGCGCAATACGGCAACCGGCTGGGAGCTGCAGGCGCAGAACCCGATGGGCGCGGGCACACTCGTTGGCGTCGGCCGGATGCACGTCGACGGACGCGAGATCCCGGCTGAGACGGTCACCGCCCAACGATCGGGCGACGAGGCGCCGATCAAGGCCACGGACGTCAGCCGAACGCGTCCGGTGAGCGTCTTCAAGGGCGACAGCGTGACGCTCCACGTGGAGGGCGAGCCACTGCCCGTTGGCGAGCACCAGCTCGACGTGGAGCTGTTCGAGATCAACCTCGGCCGCCTCTCGTTCAGCATCACCGACGAGGTCGCGGGCTAGCCTCCGCCGCATACCCGCTGATAGCATCGGTCGCGTGATCGCCACACGCTGGGCACGCGTTCCTCCGTTCGAGCGCGGCATCACGCTCGGGGACTTCCTCGTCCCGATCCGCGTCGGCGAGCGCGCTGCGGCATGGCAGCGCCACCTGCTGATGATCCTGGTTGGCACTTTGCTGATCATCCTCGGCGCCCGCATCAGCTTCTATCTGCCCGGCAATCTGCTCGTGCCGGTAACGCTCCAGACGTTCGGCGTGCTGTTCGGCGGCGCCCTGCTCGGCTCGCGTCGCGCCATCGCCGCTGTCGGCCTGTACCTGATCCTCGGCATCGTCGGGCTGCCTGTATTTGCCTGGGATGCAGAGGCTGCTGCCTACCAATCGGGAATGGACACCATCATCAGCGTCTCGGGTGGCACGATTGCGATGGGCGTCACCGGTGGTTACCTGATCGGATTCCTTTTCGCCGGCGCGCTTGTTGGTCGCCTCGCCGAGCTCGGCTGGGATCGAAAGATCGGCGGCTCGATCGGGGCAATGCTGCTCGGCAACGCTGTCATCTACCTCTTCGGCGTGCCATGGCTGATGGCCGCCGCGGGATTGAGTGCCCAGCAGGGGCTTCAATTCGGTTTTTGGCCGTTCCTGCCTGGTGACATCCTGAAGCTGGCAGTCGCAGCGGGTCTGCTGCCGATTGGCTGGTGGCTCGTCCGTCGGAGGTCGTCCGACCTCTAAACAGTAGGTCGACCAAACCTAGGCGGCGAATTCCTCGATCAGGATGTGGTTGGCGGCATCCATCAGGTCGCGCGCTTCGTAGTCCGGCCGATGCACGGTGCTCAGATGATCCTCACCCAGCGGCCCGATGCGGATCGTGCGCAGACCCGCAGTCCTGCCGGCAACAACGCCCTCCTGATCGGCCCCGATGTACCACCCGACACGCGGCGGCAAGTCGTGCTGCTTGACGGCGATGTCGATCAGGCCCCGTTCCGGCTTGGCGCATGAGCACGCGCGCTCTTCACCGTGGGGGCACGCGACGACGATCAGGTCATCGACCGTCGCGCCCAGCCCATCGCGCAGCACGTCCAGGCGCTTGGTGGTCTCCAGCCCGTGGCGTATCTCCGATGGCGGCGGATCGACCAGCACGACGATCGGGTGGGCGACCTCGGACAGTCGCGTGAGGGCATCGTTGAGGTCAGCCTGCAGGCCAAGCTCGACGCCGCGCCGGCCCTGGTGGATTGCCAGCAGGACGGTGTCCAGGTCGAGGTAGACCGTAGGTCCGCGGTCGCCATTGGACCGCGCTGAAGCGTCGGCCGATTCCCTGTCGCTCTGGGTCAGATCGATCACTCGCCAATCCAACCATCGGCGAGGGGTCAGCAGCACAAGTCGCGGGTCGCGCGTTGTTGCACTTGGGTGTCACCTCGCGTCGGAGAGGGTTTTCAGTCCGGTCGATGGGCGCGCGTCAGTCTGACTCGGTGACCCACTGCACGAGCTGGAACACGATCCCGTTCGGGTCGGTGACCTGGAAGAAGCGCTCGCCCCACGGCTCGGTCTGGAGTGGCGTCGTGATCTCGATGCCACGTTCGACCAGGCGCTGGTAGTCGGCGTCGATGTCGCGGACCACGAACACCACGAGCAGACCGCCGGCATGACCCTTCTGCGCTTCCGGCTTGAAGGTCGAGAGGCCGGTGCGCAGAAAGATCAGGTTGAAGCCCGCGTCTGTCCGGCTGAGAGAGTGGAAGCCGTCCGCGCTCATCTCGGTCGTGAAGCCAAGGTGCTCGGTCACGAAGGTGGCTGAGGCGTCAGGGTCGGCGACGTTGAGCGAGATCGCCGAGGCAGTGATCTCCATTGCTGCTGGCATGCGCACGATCGTACCCGCCATACAATCAACCCTGGCAAGCGCCTGTAGCTCAGTGGATAGAGCGGATGGCTTCGGACCATCAGGTCGCGGGTTCGAATCCTGCCGGGCGCGCCAATTCCCCTCGTTGAGCGAGTCTCAGATCTCGAAGTCGCGCCTGCCCGCGAACGACTCGACGACGCCGGGCCGCGTCGGCTCGTAGACGGCGATCCGCTGGCCGCCGGGCGTGCGGAACGAACACGCCGGGCCCATCGGGAGCTCCAGCCGGCCGTGACGCTTCCAGCCGCGTGACTCCAGCTCGGCAAGCGTCTCTTCGATGTTCGCGACTCGAAAGACGAGGATCGGCGCGTCGCCGTCGACGTGATCAGCAAGGATCGTGCGGGGAGGGGAGTCGCTCAGCGCGACCATCGCCACGCGCGTGCCCATCGCGTCGATGGCGAATACCAATTCACCGCCAAGCACCGTTGTGAAGTAGCGAGCGTCTCCGGCGACGTCGCGACTGGGCATGTAGATGAAGTCGAGGCTTTCGAACACCGTCGACCAAGATAGGTCACAGGGGCCACACAGCGACAACCGATAGACTCGGGCCCCGATGACCAATCCGACGATGGCCGCGCCCGACGCCCGGATTCTGCTCGAGCAGGCGCGCCAGGCGGCCTCCGCCGGCGACTACGAGCAGGCTGCTGGGCTCTTTTCGATGGGCGTCGGGAATCCCGATCCGATCGTCCACGTCGCGGCACTCCTCGGACTGGCCGACGCGCGCTATCGGCTCGACGACGAAGAGGGCGCGCTCCAGTCGTGGATCGTTGCCACTCAAGCGCCCGAGACACCGCTCGCCTGGCAGGCATGGGTGGCGCTCGCCGGCGCGCGCGTGAGGCAGGGCGACCTGGTTGGCGCCGCGCGCGCCTATCGCGAGGCGGAACCGCGCGCGCCGCTCGAGGAGCGGCCCGGCATCCAGTCGCGCCTCGGCTGGCTCAACAAGGAGATGGGCAACACCGGGACTGCGCAGCGGTACTTCGGCCGTGCCCGTGCGAGCGCATTCACGCCGCTCATGACCTATGCGATCATCGCCGTGACGGTCGCGATCAGCCTGGTGGCAGACTTCACCCAGGCCGGAGCGGCCCTCGGCGACCTGCTCTTCCTCGACAAGCAGGCCGTCGCCGAGGGCGAGTACTGGCGGCTGCTAACGGTCACGCTGCTCCATGGCGGTCCGCTGCACCTGCTCTTCAACATGTACGCGCTGTGGATCGTCGGCCCACTGGCCGAGTCGCTCTACGGTCGAGCCACGTTCCTGGGCATCTACCTGCTTTCCGCGTTGGGCGGGTCGATCGCCAGCTACCTGGTCTTCCCCAACCCGTCGGTCGGCGCCAGCGGCGCGGTCTTCGGGTTGTTCGGCCTGATCTTCACGGCAACCTACTTCCACAAGCCGGCGCTTGGCCGCGCGGCTGCCGGACTCACCCGCCAGATCGGCATGCTGATCGTGATCAACCTGGTCATCGGGCTGGGCATTGCCGGCTTCGCCGCCATCGACAACGCGGCCCACATCGGCGGGCTGCTGGTCGGCGCGTGGCTCGGCTTCATCATTGCCCCGCGCGGTGCGACCACGTTGGCTGCTTTCTGGAGCCGACCAAAGGGCGACGGCAGCGGCGGCGCGCCGACCAGGACTGCGGCCGACAGGCTCTCGCCGCTGATCCGGCTGACCGGTGTCATTGCGCTGGCCGTGGTGCTCGTCATCGCGCTCAACATCACGCCACTCTGGGCCTGAGCACCTAACCTGACGCGGGTGATGGATCGCTCGATCTTCAACAGATTCTCGATCTACCCGACCGCCCTTATCGCGGTCGTTGCCGTCAGCGGAGTCGCGTCGGCTGCGCCGCGGACCGCGCCGACAAGCCCGAACAACGGCAGCGACCAGGCTTCGCAGACCATCCGCGTCCCCCAGGATGAGCCGACGCTTGCCGATGCGATCGAGACCAGTACGCCGGGCGCCCTGATCCTGCTCGACCGCGGCACGTACCCGGGCGGCGACATCGTCCCCGAGGCGAAGTCGGGAATCACCATCCGCGGGGTCGATCGCAACACGGTCGTTTTCGACGGAGAAGACGCGCGAGCCAACGCGCTGGTGATCGAAGCCGACGACGTCACCGTCGAGAACATGACCGCTCACAACTACGTCGGCAACGGCTTCTACTGGACGGGCGTCGAGGGTTATGCGGGTCGCTACCTGACCGTGTGGAACGTCGGCCTGTACGGGATTTACGCCATCTCGAGTCGCGACGGCGTCTTCGAGCACAGCTACGTCTCCGGCGCAGCCGACGCTGCGTTCTACATCGGTGAGTGCAACCCCTGCGATGCGGTCGTGGCCAACGTCACGGCGCGACTTTCGGCGGTTGGCTACTCGGGTACCAACGCTGGTGGCAATCT